>JAIUMW010000216.1 GCA_022565365.1 Oceanicaulis sp. | reverse complement strand
TGCCTTAATACCATGAGCCAGTGCGCTTACACCGATCCTGAGCCTGAAACTAACTGGAGCGATGCAGCCCGACACCTTGAATAGTGCCAGTGACCGGTTAACCGATGAATGTCTGGTGCCCCTGACCCACCGATGGAACAACCGGTCAGGCTGTGGTCTAAAGCCACGTAAGAGAGCCCCTATATGTGTTTGCTGTAAGTGCCTGACAGCCACGCGAGACTGACGAAGCAGGCGTTCTCGCTCATGGGTTTAGATTGGCCGCTCGCGCGGCCAAAAAAACACCTATTGCCTGTTGACTCCGAGAAGGCTCATATGTGTTATATTTTTAGTTGCTGGCATAGATGGTAAAGACTGCAAGTTATGAATTTTTTAGGTATTTTGTAATTTAGTTTTTTACTGCGCTGAAGATGGACTTCTATAGAATAATTCTTATTTTTAGCATCTATTTCAAGTGACATCCTTTTTGCTCGGTAGCGTTCATACAGCCTTGCGTCAAGCTTCTCTAAGTACTTTATTTCATTTGTGTAGGCACAGTAAACTCTAAATGGTATTTTCCCAATATCAATACCGTTTAACTCAAAGTTTATTAATGCTGTATTTTGATGGTTGTCTAGTTCTTTTCGTTGGCCATTATGATCGATGAAAAATGTAGGGGCTATCATATTGTATTGGAAATTAGGGTTGTTTGCAGTTCGCTTAAACTCTTTTGGATCAAATTCTTCTTCTGTTTTTTCTGCTGCTTCTTTTACTCTGAAAATATCTAGATTCGGCCAATTTGAACTGACAATAGAAACTAAATAGTCCGCCTTGTATAAGTCGTTATGCTCGCCAATGTCTAAGGCGTAAAAACAATCTTTTGTAAAAATCCCAAAAACTAGAAACTCTCTGACTCCCCCTTTCTTATTTTTATACAAGTGAAAATGCGATATATTGCATGTATAGAGCAAATAATCAACCGCCTGCCAATCGTTGATTTTCTTACTCATATACCCATTTATATCATCTCCTTTTCTAATGCTTTCTTGAAGCGACATCCACTCTGTATTATTAGCCCATGAACTTTTTTGGAGTTTTTTGCTTAAAATTACACTTCTTGGCTTGGATGTAACTCGCCTGTGTTGTAAACAGCAATACACTATTGGAGATATATCTGGCTGATAATTCTTAATTTTCCTGACATCCAAGTTAAACTCAGCCATCAACTTTTTTCTGAATATATCAAACCAGCCAGACTGGAGTGCCTTTTCCATGAACGGATCCAAATTTAATATAACGCAAAACTTTGCGGAAATTTTGGAGCCGCGAAGCGGTGTAAAAATTGTCCGACAACAGCGGCTTGTTATGAGCTTAGCCCGGCAAATACCAATCTACCATTTCTTGAATGTATTTTGGCGCATCTGATATTTCAGGTTTAAATGTAATCGTATCTTCGTTAATGAAAAGTATGTATTTAGATATTTCTGAAACATCTTCAGGGGGGAACCCATAACGCATCAGCAATGTATGTACAGTGTTGTTCGTACCAAACCGTAACAACTCAATCATTTTATCAGAGCGTTGATCTGACGTATTATCTTTATAAATTTTAAATGCGGTTATAAATGATTCAGTTAGCGAGAATGAAATAACTTGATCAAGATAGTCATATGTATCAAAAACCACCGCATCATAGCTAACATTTTTCGCTAATGTATTCTCATCAAATATTGAATACGTATGCGTCAGTGTACTCTTTGGAAGCTTAGCGGCTTGTTGAGAGAAAGCAGCATAACCTTGCCTGCCCTCGTCTTTTTTAGAAATATAACTATATCTTATTCCAACGATCTCTCTAAAAGATCGCCCTTGAATTACTTGAACGAAGATAGATATTGCCTGCCTAAATACTGCAATTTCACCATCATATAGAACTCTATTAATTGATGCCTCGTATATAAATCTAAAGTATTGCTTCAGTGACTCTCTTTTAGCTTCATTCTTGGCACCGTAGAGATTGTCCTTTATCGAATCGCCGCTGTAGATAACACTTAATACAGCCTCGCAATATCTTAATACTTCTGACTCAGAAAGCCGATCTATTTTTGATAAAGGTGCTTGCTTATCATCATCAAAACTACCTTCTTTTATAGAATTGAGCAGTTCTGATGTGTCAGGATTATCAATAATTTCTGGGTTATCGATGATTGATTGTTCATCTAAAAAAAATTTATCATTGACTCTTTGGGAGAGTAGTTGAGGGCTTTTTGTAAAAACATACCCAAAGTCGAATTTAGGTTGATTGGATAGCCGACCAGCTCTTCCGATTAGGTTCTTAAATGACAACGATCTACTTTGATCGCTGTCACCAAGAATCCGCATGTTGTCAAGCCATACAATATCGAAAGGCATGTTAACACCCTGTGCAAGCGTGCTTGTTGCAAAGCAAATTTTTGCATGGCCTCCTCTTATTAAGTCCTCGACTAAAAAACGTACTTCTAGTGGTACTGAACCATGATGAATTACAACGCCTTTGCGTAGTAAAGCGACTAGCTCAGAGCTATGCTCATGGTTATCAGCGCCCAACAGGTGTTCAATGGTGTTAATGATCTCTTCAGCTTCAACTGAATTTATGTCTTCATAATTATCAATATATTTTTTGAATGGCTCGAGGTATTTGCCGTTATATATTGATGATTTTGATACATAAACAAGAACTGAATGTGTCCCATCAAATGCAAAGTCACTGAACCTTTGTTCAAGCTCTACACATTTTTTTATTTGATGACCTCGATCAATGAACGGAGAAAAGTGATAAAATTTCTTGTTTTTATGCTGATATATAAATATCTTTCCTACAGCACCATGGGTATATGATCTAGAGTAACTATCTACCTCAGGAAAGTTATGCTTTTTGAATTGGGCGTCAGGATTTTCTACGAATGGATGTGCAAAAATTAGTTTTGCTGTACCAAAATGTTGCTTAACCTTTCGTACTAATACATCGAAAACAACCCCTCTTTCACTTTCCTCAGAGACCTGAGCTTCATCAAAGAAAAATACTTTGATGTTTAAATTTAGACTTTTAGAGAATAGGTCTCTTGCCCGTTCAGGCGTAAGAATAAATATTCTTCGAAGATTCCTAGATCTGAATATGTCATCTACAAAAGAGGATATCATCACATTTTTGTCACCATTGAATTTTTTCTTCATTGTGTTGACATATTCTGCGATCAAAGCTCTAGAAGGAACAATTACGACAGCATCACCATCATCTTCAGCAATAAAATCTCTAATAGAATATGACTTTCCAGCACTTGTTGGTGCCGATATAGAAATTACTTTGTTATCATTAACTGCTCTTCTTACGCTTGCCTGGACAGGGGTTAGAAACTCCCCAAACTCTTCTTTGTGTTGTTTTCCAATTCCTGACAAAAAGAATGAATACAAATTACTTGGCTCAGGTAGCTTATAAAATAGTCCGAGAGAAGTTATGATTTTCTCTTCTTGTGCCTGAAATGCATCATTATGGAACTTCTTATAATACGCTATCTTTTCTAAAATCTCAGAACTTATAGGTCCTTCTTTATGAAGAACATCTAATAATTCAGAAATACCATTGATTGGCTCGGCATCTTCTGCAATATCAATTATGCTCATTGGCTTACCCCAACCAAATATACAGCTTTTATGCTATCTAAATTCAACTTTTCTTGAGCTGACTCGATAGCATTTTTCAAAACTTGAAGAGGGTCTGCTGTATTAATTGAGAATGAAGCAACAATGCCAAAACTATCATTATTCAGGTTTTCGACAGCTGTTTCTGAAGCTAACTCTCTTAAGTGAACATAATCTCTTAAATGCTTTTCGTCATCAATAAAACCTTTAGATTGGTTTATTGCATTGCCATGAGGGTTTGCAATTCCTGAGTATTTTGCTTCTCCAAAATTTATAAATTCGTTAGAACAAACTGTATGAAAATCGAAGCCTTCATTTTGTTTTAACTGTGGCTTCCATAGTTCCGCTATTGGCAAGATCACATGACTAAATATTTTCTCAAGTGCTTTTGTTGATCCAATTGAAACCATGATTTCACCAAACTCACTACCTACATCAGAAGGTGCTGTGGTAGATTTAAATATCTCAACTAGAGCAGAAGCTGTTTCTTGAACAGTTCTGTCATATGCTCTTTTGCTACCCACATCTAGATTTGTCATCCAAGAAGTATCAAGTACTTTTTTAGCTAGTGCTTCAGATATTATTTTTATGTCTTTCACTATTACATGACATATCTTGATTTTTCCAATCGATGTAGTTGTTTCTACCTCAAAGTAGTCACATCCCCAATCTGCATCAGAATGTTGACTTCCATATCTTGGCTTATCTGTCATAAAAATTCACTTCAAATGTGTTGAATATTAACTTGGATGTTGAAATTTTGTAGATCATAACGCCCGCAATAAGCGGCGCGAGGAACGAGCCTCCGGCGACCGCAGGGAGCGTACTTGATTGCTTGGTTATGTGTTGACCCCACGCACCACCACGTTAGTTCGAAAAATTGAGCTGCCAAGATACTCCATACCTATCATTCAGCCACCCAAATTGTTGGCTAAACCCATAGTTATTCAAGGGCATTAACTCAGATCCCCCTTCCGCTAGAGTTCGAAACGCTTCCTCAATTTCGTCTAGTGAGTCACATTCAACATACAATGAAATGGACGGGGTAAAGGAGAACTTGTGGTCTAGGTAGCTATCCAGAGCCATAAACTCGATACCATTAATGGAAAATCTAGCCATCTTGACGGAACCTTCTGGCTCATGCTCACCGGCTTCATAGTGCTGGATTTCGATCACCTCTGAATTTGGAAACAGAGTGGCATAGAACCTGATGGCTTCCTCGGCTTTTCCAGCTTGCTCTCCAACAAACATGAGCGAGGTCGTAATAGACTTCATCTGTGCCTCCGTTCCAATTGATACACATAACGAGGCTGTAGAAAAACCCCAAAATGGGTCCACTCCACCGCCTTCAATCCTGTTTCATCCCAGCCGGGCAACGAAGCCGGCACTTTTCCACATTCGGGCTGATTGCTCACCAAAGCCGTCATTCCCGCTAACTGGCGCATTCAACTGCTCATGGCCCGCCCGACAAGGGGTATTCGGGGTGACTTTCTCCCCGGAGATCACGCCGCCATCTGTCCGTAATTCGCCAACTTTTCAATGTTGTGTACCAGGCAGTATAGCTGCCACTGGCCCTGCACCTTTTTCTTGCCTCGCAAGCTGAAGCGATTGAGGCCTTTATTCGTGCCAATGTTGCCGAACACCGGTTCCACCACCGACATCCGATGACTGTATA
>JAIUMW010000215.1 GCA_022565365.1 Oceanicaulis sp. | reverse complement strand
CATGGGTCTCGATGGCGTCAGCGGGCAGGGTGTCGCGATCCACAGCGAAGCCATGGTTCATGGACACGATCTCCACCTGGCCGGTCTCGAGATTCTTCACCGGATGATTGGCGCCGTGATGGCCCTGGACCATTTTCAGCGTCCGCGCGCCCACCGCCAGAGCGAGCATCTGGTGGCCCAGGCAAATGCCCAGCACCGGCACGCCGGCATCGATCACGCCGCGCAGCGTGTCCAGCGCATAGGCGCCCGTGGCCGCCGGATCGCCCGGCCCGTTGGAGACCACCACGCCGGCCGGCTTCATCGCCAGCACGTCCGCCGCCGAGGCCGAGCCCGGCGCCACGCGCACCCGCGCCCCGGCGCTGACCAGGCGGCGCAGGATATTGGCCTTCACCCCGTAATCGAGCACCACCACAAGCGGGCCGTCTTCCGGTCCGGCGGAGAAGCCCTCCGGCCAGTCCCAGCCGCCTTCGGTCCAGTCGGCGTTTTCGGTATTGGCGACGGCGCGGGCGAGCTCGCGCCCTTCCATGGACGGCGCGCCGGCGGCAAGGGCTTTCAGGGCGTCAATATCAAACTGTCCATCGCGCGCATGCTGCAGCGTCGCCATGGGCATGCCGGTCTCGCGGATGCGCCTTGTGATGGCGCGGGTGTCCACCCCGGTGATAGCCGCGATGGCGCGCGAGGCGAGCCATTCGTCAAAGCCCTGCTGCGCCCGCCAGCTGGCGGGCGGCGTGATGGGCGCGCGCGCCACCATGCCCACCGCGGCTTTTTTGGCCGGCGCGCTGGCGGCCTCTTCGTCTTCAGCGTTGGCGCCCACATTGCCTACATGGGGGAAGGTGAAGCAGACGATCTGGCCGGCATAGGACGGATCGGCGAGAATCTCCTGCTGGCCGGTCATGGCGGTGTTGAAGCACAGCTCGCCCACCACAATGCCCGACGCGCCTGCGCCCTGACCGTAAAACACGGTTCCGTCAGCCAGAACCAGAGCCGCGGTGGCGCCGGCCTCGATCGCATCGGAGGGCCCGGACGAGGGCCGGTCTTGATTCTCGACCGCTGATGCCATAGGTCACCGCCTCCACGCCGCGCGCTCACGTTCCGCAAGGGGCAACCCCCTGCGGTCAAACGCGCGGACCCTACGCGCGCGGGGGGCGCGGGTCAAGAATGTGGCGCGCGCGTGAATGCGTTGAATTTCAAGGGCTTGGCTTGCAAGTGCAGGCGGTCCTCACACCCCGGGTGAACCCATGTCGCTCAGAGAGCGGATTACCTCAGACCTGACTGACGCCATGCGTGCGCGTGACGCGGTGCGTCTGTCCACGCTGCGCCTCATTCAGGCGGCCATCAAGGACCGCGATATCGCCGCGCGCGCCGAGGATCGCTGCAAGGGCTGCGGTGAGGACGAAATCCTCGCTTTGCTGCAAAAACTGGTCAAACAGCGCGAGGACAGCGCCGCGGTCTACGAGACCGCCGGACGGCTAGACCTGGCCGAGCGCGAGCAGCGCGAAGCGGAGATCGTGCGCAGCTATCTGCCCGAGCCCATGGATGACAAGGCGATCGCCGAGGCCGCCCGCGAGGTGGTCGAGGAGCTGGACGCGGCGGGCCTGAAGGATATGGGCCGCTGCATGGGGGCGCTGAAAGAGCGCTATACCGGACGCATGGACTTTGCCCGCGCGGGCAAGGAAGTGCGCACCCTGTTGCAGGACCCGGCCTGACTCACGCGGGCGGGTGCGTTTGGGCGCCAAGCGCGGTATGGTCCGCAATCAGGCGGGAGCAGCAGCTTACAGTATGGCGATACCCGACGGCTTCATTGACGAGATCAAGGCGCGTATCCGCCCGTCCGAGCTGATCGGGCGGACGGTGGCGCTCAAGCGTCAGGGCCGGGAATTCGCCGGGCTCTCCCCCTTCAAGAAAGAGCGCACGCCGTCCTTTTTCGTCAATGACGACAAGGGGTTCTATCATTGCTTCGCCAGCCAGGAGCATGGCGACATCTTCACCTGGCTGCAAAAGACGCAAGGGCTGAGCTTCATGGAGGCGGTCGAAGCGCTGGCTCAGGAGGCTGGGCTGGATGCGCCCAAATCGGAACCCGCCGATCCCGAGCGCGAGGCCCGCCGCCAGCGCACGCTGGACTGGAACGAGGCCGCCCAGGACTGGTTCGCCCGCCAGCTCGCCTCGCCGGCCGGGTCCACCGCCCGCGCCTATCTGGAAAGCCGGGGACTGAAAGCGGCCGATTTCGCCCGGTTCGAGCTGGGCTTTGCGCCTGACAGCCGGCGCGGCCTGACCCAGGCCCTGATGCAGAAAGGCGCCAGCGTGCGCGATCTCGCCGACGCCGGTCTGGTGATCGAGCCCGATGATGGCGGCGAGGCCTATGACCGGTTTCGCGGGCGGATCACGTTTGCGATCCGCGATCCGCGCGGGCGCATGGTGGCGTTCGGGGCGCGGGCTTTGTCCAAGGAGCAGCGCGCGAAATATCTGAACTCCCCCGAGACCGCCCTGTTTCACAAGGGCTCGACCCTCTACCGCTATCCTGAAGCCAGAGCCGCCGCCAGCGATCCCAAATCGGGCGCGTCCGGCCTGATCGTGGCGGAAGGCTATATGGACGTGATCGCATTCGCCCGCGCCGGCATGGGCCATGCCGTGGCGCCGCTGGGCACGGCGCTAACGGAAAACCAGATGGCGCTCTTGTGGCGCGCAGGCGGCGAGCCGGTGATCTGCCTGGATGGCGACGGCGCCGGGCAGCGCGCCGCGGCGCTGGCGGCCGAGCGCGCCCTGCCGCTGATCGCCCCGGGCAAGACGCTGCGCTTTGTCTTCCTGCCCGCCGGGGCGGACCCGGATGATCTGCTGCGCGACAAGGGGGCGCGCGCCCTGCGCGAGGCGGTGGCCCAGCCGCGCCCGCTGATCGATGTGCTGTGGGAGCGCGAGCTGAACGCCGGCCCGCTGGACGATCCCGACCGCCGCGCGGCCTTCCGCAAGCGTCTCAGGGAGCTGACCGCCCGTATCGCCGATCCGGACATGCGCGCTGAATACCGCGCCGAGTTCGACGCCCGGCTGAACACGCTGTTCGCCCGCACGCCTCGCTCTACGGGGCGCGATGACCGGCGTCCGGGCCGCTTTGCGCCGCCTGCGGCGCCGGGCAAGGATGTGGTGAATTCAGCGCGCAAGCCGGAATCGGAACGCGCCGCCCCCATGGCGCGTCAACTGCTGGCGGGCGCCATTGAATATCCCGCAATCGCCGCTGCGGAAGCCGAGACATTGGCTGAATTGCCCTTCGGACCGCTTGACAGCCTGCGCGATGCAGTTCTAGACGCCTGCCTTGATCCGGCGTTCGAGCCGGATGAGGGATTGGCCACAAGGCTGGCGGCGCGCGGGTTCTCAGGCGCGCTGGCCCGCCTGTCCGCCGACCGGGCCGCCGCCCGGGCGGGTCTTGGGGGGGAGGACGCTGGCGCCGATGACCGTCTTGAGGCTTGGCGCAGGCTTTCGGCTTCCTATATGGAGCAAGTTGCATTCGTAATCCGCAAAGCCGAGGATCGCGCCCGTATCGAGGACGCCTTCAACAGCGGCGACCCTGACGCCTTCAAATCCTGCCTCGCCGCCTTGCGGCGGGGCAAAACGCGTTAGCGCGCTTTCAGCCGCGCTTGACAAGACGCCCATTGGGAGCCCGACCCCCGCATGACGAAAGCCGCAGCCGAAACGCCTGACGCCCCCGCCGAGACCCAGGACGGGCCGCTGCTGGATCTCAATGATTCCTCGGTCAAGGCAATGATCAAGGCCGCGAAAAAACGCGGCTATGTCACCCATGACGAGCTGAACAAGGTCCTGCCCAGCGAGGAATTCAGTTCCGAACAGATCGAGGACATCCTCGCCCAGCTGTCGGAACTGGGCATTACGGTGGTGGATTCCGAAGACGATGTGGACTCCGACGAGGCCGCCCCGGAAGTCGGCGAGGAGGATGGCGACGAGGACCGCCCGCGCGCGGTGGCCAAGAAGGCCAAGTCCGAGGTCGCCGGCCAGAACACCACATCGGCCCAGGACCGCACCGATGATCCCGTGCGCATGTATCTGCGCGAAATGGGCACGGTGGAGCTGTTGTCACGCGAGGGCGAGATCGCCATCGCCAAGCGCATCGAGGCGGGCCGCAATGCGATGATCCGCGGGCTGTGCGAAAGCCCGCTGACCTTTGAAGCCATCATGGTGTGGCGCGACGAACTGCAGTCGGGCCAGGTTCTCCTGCGTGACATTATCGATCTGGACGCCACGCTGGGCGGCATTCGCGGCGAAGCGGCCGCCGCCGAGGCCGCCGACAGTGATGACGACGGCGACAGCGAGGGCGAAGGCGAAGGCGAAAACGGCGCCGCCAAGCCCGCCGCCGGCGCGCCCGGGACGGCCGAGGCGAAAAAGCCCGACAGCAATAACGAGGACGCGGCCGGCAAGGACGAAGACGGCGACGGCGAGAAGACCGGCCGCGAAAGCACTGACGACGACGACGATGAGGATGACGGCGCCAACATGTCGCTGGCGGCCATGGAGGCCGAGCTGCGCGATGGCGTGATGGTCACCCTGGACGCCATCGCCGTGGACTTTGACGCCTTCCGCCGCCTGCAGGACAAGCTGGTGGCCCTGCGCGTCGCCGGCAAGGATTTGTCGGCCAAGGACCGCGAGACCTATGACGGCGTGTTCGAACGCATCGTGGCCAATCTCAACTCGCTGCACCTGAACAATGCGCGTATCGAGGCGCTGGTTGAACAGCTCGACGCCATCAACAAGCGTCTGGTGGGGCTGGAAGGCAAGCTTCTGCGCATGGCCGAAGCCCATGGCGTGCCGCGCGCGGACTTCCTGAAAGTGTATCAGGGCCATGAGCTGGACCCGGCCTGGCTGGACGACGCCAATGGCCGCTCGGCGGCCTGGACGCGCTTCATCCAGCGCGAGGCGGCCGAGGCGGGCGCGATCCGCGACGAGATTTCGTCATTGGCCCAGGAATCGGGCGTGCCGGTGGATGACTTCCGCCGCATCGTGGCCACCGTCCAGAAGGGCGCACGCGAGGCGCGCATCGCCAAGAAGGAGATGGTCGAGGCCAATCTGCGCCTGGTGATCTCGATTGCGAAGAAATACACCAATCGGGGCCTGCAATTCCTGGATCTGATCCAGGAAGGCAATATCGGCCTGATGAAGGCGGTGGATAAATTCGAGTACCGCCGCGGCTATAAGTTCTCCACCTACGCCACCTGGTGGATCCGCCAGGCCATCACCCGCTCCATCGCCGATCAGGCGCGCACCATCCGCATTCCGGTGCACATGATCGAGACGATCAACAAGATCGTGCGCACCAGCCGCCAGATGCT
>JAIUMW010000214.1 GCA_022565365.1 Oceanicaulis sp. | reverse complement strand
CGCTCGGAGAGGCCCACGTTGTAGGCGGCCGAACCGGAGCGGTCGGCGTGACCATCGACGCGGACAGCCGCGACGCCGCAATTGCGGGCGGAGCTGATGGCCGAGTTGATGACGTTGCGCGACTGATCGGTGACGTTGGAGCGATCCCACTCGAAGTACACCACGAACTCGGCATCCTCACACGCCGGCGGAGGCGGCGGCGGAGGCGGAGGCGGCGGCGGGGGAGGCGGCGGCGGAGGCGGGGGCGGAGGCGGCGGGGGCGGCGGAGCCGCGAACAGATACCGCAGACCGACCCAGGCCTCGTGACCGCGCAGCGCGTCCACATTGGCGCCCGGGGTGTAGCTGGTCGAGGAGTAGCCGAAGTAACGGTACTCGGTGTCCAGCGTCAGGTTCTGGCTCAGCGCCCAGCCGATACCGGCAATGAGCTGATAGCCCAGCGCCGTGTCGGAATCGCGCACTTCGATGAAGCGCGGATCGCCCGGGATGATCGAGCCAACCGGACGGGTGCCGTCTTGCCAGCCCGCGAGGGAGGCGTTGGACTGGACCCAGCCGAGACCGGCGCCGACATACGGACGCCACATGGAGCCGGAGTTGAAGTCATACAGGACGTTGACCATGCCAGACCAGGCATGGAATTTCGACTGGCTGTCTTCGTAGTTACCGATGGCGCCGGTGTTGTTGTAGCGATGGGCGAACTCGCCCTCGATACGCCAGCCCGTGCCGAACTCGTAACCAAGCGCCAGACGCTCGCGCCAGTTGGACTTGCCGCTGATGCGGCCGCCATTGGCGCCATTACCCAGCGAACCAGAGACATCGGCATCGCCCGGAGCGCCATAACCGACGCCACCGCTGAGATACCAGCCCTCGTTGGCGGACGCCATGGACGGCGCGCCGAGCACCAGGCCCAAGGCCGCTGCAGTCATGAGGTATTGTTTCATACTTTAAACCCCTCCGGGCATAACGCCCTTCGTGTGTTGAACGCGGAGCCTGCCGTGGGACGCCCTCGCGAATGGTGAGATGATCCCCACTCAAGAGCTCGGTGAGCACCCAAGCGGCAAGACGCTCGCTTAATCACCTACAAGATTTTCAATATCAAAGCTACCGGAAACCGGCGGCAGGGCCGAGTTTTCAACCAATAATCCCGGCTTGTTTCAGCTCAGAACACCCGAATTCATCGACACCGAGGCGTTCTTGCAACACTTGCACGGTATGCTCGCCCAGTCTTGGCGGCGCAGTGCGATAGACTGGCGGAGTGGCGGACAGACGCATGGGGTTGGCGACCATGGGCGCGGTCCCGCATCCGGTCATGGGCAGATCGAGCGTGAGCCCGCGCGCCTGCGCCTGGGGATGGGCGAACACCTGGTCGACGCTCTGGATCGGCCCGCACGGCACGCCTGCGGCGTTCAGCGCCTGCGTCCAGTGGGCGCTGGAGCGCGCGCTCATCACCAGGATGATCTCGGCGATGAGAACTTCGCGGTGCTCCACACGCGCGGCATTGGCCTTGAAGCGCGGGTCATCAGCCCATTCGGGCCGTCCTAGCGCCCGGGCGAAGGCGGCGAATTGACCGTCATTGCCCACCGCCACGGCGATCCGGCCGTCCAGCGTAGGAAAGTCCTGATAGGGCACAATATTGGGATGGGCGTTGCCGCCCCGGCCCGGCGCGCGGCCGGAGACAAGATAGTTCGACGCCTGATTGGCCAGCATGGCCGCCTGTACATCCAGCAGCGCCATGTCGATATGCTGGCCGCCCAGCCCCTGCTCGCGCGCGATCAGCGCGGCCATCACCGCGCCGGCGGCATAAACGCCGGTGAACAGATCCACCGCCGGCACGCCCACCTTCATGGGCTTGTCTTCGCCGGTGACCGACATGAGGCCGCCCATGGCCTGGATCAGAAAATCATAGCCGGGCTGGGCGCTTAGCGGCCCGGTCTGGCCAAAGCCGGTGATCGAGCAATAGATGATGTCCGGGCACAGCGCCTTCACGCTGTCATAGTCGAGGCCGTACTTCTTCAGCCCCCCGGTCTTGTAATTCTCGATGATCACATCGCTCTGGGCGGCAAGCTGGCGCAGGATGTCGCGGCCCTTCTCTTCGCGCATGTTGACGGCGATGGAGCGCTTGTTGCGATTGGCGCACAGATAATAGGCCGCGTCCGCGCGCGAGCCGTCCTCATTCTTCAGGAAGGGCGGACCCCAGCCGCGCGTGTCGTCGCCGCCGTCGGGGTTTTCCACCTTGATCACGTCGGCGCCCAGATCAGCCAGGATCTGCGCGCACCAGGGCCCGGCCAGCACGCGCGACAGGTCAAGCACCGTTATATGGGAAAGCGCTCCAGGGCTCATGACGGCGGCTCCGTTTGTTCGGACAAGTCCCACCCGCCTAGCGCAGGCGCCCCCGCGCGCGCAAGCGCGCTTATCGGCGCCTTGGCCGAATCACCCGGCTCGACAGCGGCAGGATCGAACCTCGGCGGTGAACGCGCTAGCCTTGCGGCCATGACCTTCGGCCATGATTCGATATCCCCGTCCGCCCCCGGGAACGCGGCGCCCCGCCCGGGTCTGGCCGAGGCGCGCGCGGCCATGCGCGAGGTGTTCGGCTTTCCTGACTTTCGGCCCGGCCAGGCGGAGATTCTGGACGCGGTGCTGGCGGGCGAGGACGTACTGGCGGTGATGCCCACCGGGCGCGGCAAGTCCTTGTGCTTCCAGCTACCCGCGATCCTGAAGGGCGGGCTCACCCTGGTGGTGTCGCCCCTGATCGCCCTGATGCGCGATCAGGTGGCGGCGCTGCAATCAGCCGGCGTCGAGGCGGCCAGCCTGACCAGCGCCGATGATCCGCAAGCGCGTGAAGAGACATGGCGCAAGCTGGATGAGGGTTCGCTGCGGCTTTTATATATGGCGCCCGAACGCCTGGCCGCAGCGGGCCTGGCCCAGCGCCTGGGCCGGGCGGGGCTGAGCCTGATTGCGGTGGATGAAGCCCATTGCGTCTCGCAGTGGGGCCATGATTTCCGCCCGGATTATTTACGCATCGCCGAGCTGGCGCGCGCGGCCGGGTCGCCCCAGATCGCCGCATTCACCGCCACCGCCGACGCTGCGGCCCGGCGCGATATCGCCGCGCGCCTGTTCACCCGTGAACCAAAGGAATTCGTGGCCGGGTTTGACCGGCCCAATATCTTTCTGGCCGTTGGCGCGCGCCAGTCGGGCGCCGCCCAGGTGCTGGACTTTATCCGGGCGCGGCCCGGCCGGGCGGGCATCGTCTACTGCACCAGCCGCAAGGGCTGTGATGACCTGGCCGAACGCCTGCGCAAGGCTGGGATTGACGCGCTGGCCTATCATGCCGGCCTGGACAGCGCGCAGCGCAGCGCGCGCCAGGACCGGTTTGTCCAGAGCGACAGCCTGGTGATGTGCGCCACGGTCGCGTTCGGGATGGGGGTGGACAAGCCCGATGTGCGCTTTGTCGTCCATGCCGGCCTGCCCAAATCCATGGAGGCGTATTACCAGGAGATCGGGCGTGCGGGCCGCGATGGCGATCCGGCCGATACGCTGATGCTGTGGACGCTGGGCGATGCCGCCCTGCGCCGGCGCCAGATCAACGAAAGCGAAAGCGACGCCGCGCGCAAGCAGATGGAGCTGCGCCGGCTGGGCGCGCTGATCGCCTACTGCGAGGCGCCGCGCTGCCGGCGCCAGACCCTGCTGGCGTATTTTGGCGATTCCAGCGAGCCGTGCGGGCATTGCGATCTGTGCGCCGATCCGCCCGAGCTGATGGACGGCGCGGTGCTGGCGCAGAAGGCCATGTCGGCGATCGCGCGCACCGGCCAGCGTTTCGGGCTGGAGCATCTGGTCAATGTCCTGCGCGGCGGCGACACCGACAAGGTGCGCGAGCATGGACATGACGCCCTGCCCACCTATGGCGTGGGCGCAGACCTGACGCGGCCACAATGGATGAGCGTGTTCCGTCAGCTCTTTGCCGCCGGGCTGATCGACCAGCCAGTGGACGGGCATGGGGAGTGGGTGATCACAGCCCAGGGCCGTGAGGTGCTGTTCGCCCGCGCGCCCGTAGCTCTGCGCCCGCCACAGGCCGAGCGCAACACGGCCGGGCGGCGTGGGCCAGCGCCTGAAGCGGCCGATGTGCTGCGCTCTGACGACGCGCGTGCGCTCTATGGCGCCTTGCGCGCCAAAAGACTGGAGCTGGCGCGTGAAGCGGGCAAGCCAGCCTATACCGTCTTCGCCGACCGCACGCTGGTGGAGCTGGCGCAAGCACGGCCGGCCAGTCTTGAAGCCATGGCCCAGATTTTCGGTGTCGGGTCGCGCAAGCTGGAGCGCTATGGCGCGGCGTTTCTGGAGGTGATCGCAGCCCATCGCTGATCGTCCCCGCCGCACATGGCGCCTTGGCCTTTCAGAAACATGGACGGCAGCTGGCCTTGTCACCGGCGCCTGCATTGCGGGCAAACATCACGACGTCACAGCGCCTTATCGGACGGGAGCGGAACCAACCCGGCGCCTTGCGCGTTCTATCGATGACTTCGGCTGCTCAATGCAGCCGGTCACGGCCCTCAAGGGGCGAGGAAAAATCACCATGAACCGCAACAATACGCTCTATTTCATCGTCGGCGCCCTGGTCGTCGGCCTCATCGTTGTTGGCGTTTACATCTATAATGACCGCAATAGCGGCGTGCGCATCGAGATCGGCGAGCAAGGCATTTCTGTCGACGACAGATAGGTCCTGCGGCTGCGCCTGGCGCATGTTAAAAAAGCCCCCGGCTTGAGAGGCCGGGGGCTTTTTTGTTGATTTGAGCGCGCCGGCGCGCCTGCCTGGTCCAACCAGCCCCCCGCATGGTCAGCCCATGTGACAAGACGGTCGGTGATCCAGATGACGCGCGCAGCCCGAAACGCAAAAGGCCCCGGCTCTTTCGAGCCGGGGCCTTGCGTGACTTGTAAATGGAGGGCGCATCGAACGTGCGGACCGGGCGGCGACCTACTCTCCCATGCCTTGAGACATAGTACCATTGGCGCAGAGGGTCTTAACGGCCGTGTTCGGGATGGGAACGGGTGTGGGCCCCTCGCTATAACCACCCGGTCGGCGCGTTCGATGCGTATCGTAGAGACATTTGACTAGTGGGCTTACAGCACATGGACGAAGCGATCGCCGTCCATGAGCATCGTAAGATCAAGCCTATCGAGCAATTAGTACCGGTCCGCTTCACGCATCGCTGCGCGTCCACTTCCGGCCTATCAACGTGGTTGTCTTCCACGGCTCTCAAGGGATACATGGTATTGAGGGGGGCTTCCCGCTTAGATTCTTTCAGCGGTTATCCCGTGCGCACTTAGCTACCCTGCTATGCTGCTG
>JAIUMW010000213.1 GCA_022565365.1 Oceanicaulis sp. | reverse complement strand
GGCGGCGCGGAGCTGGCGCGTCATATTCCTCGGCGGGGTGCAGCACGTCTTCCTCGATCTTGACCGGGCCGTCCTTCTCCATCTGGGCGCGGCGGGCCGAGGCCTTGGTCACCTGGGCGTCCAGATCGATCTGCGTGCACAGGCCCAGCGACACCGGATCGGTCGGCTTGATGTTGGAGGAATTCCAGTGCTCACGGCTGCGCACCGACTCAATGGTCGTCTTGGTGGTGCCGATCAGCTTGGAAATCTGACCATCGGTCAGCTCGGGGTGATTGCGCACCAGCCAGGCGATGGCGTCGGGCCGGTGCTGGCGGCGTGACAGCGGGGTGTAGCGCGGACCCTTGCGGCCGGCGTCCTGATATTCGGAATATTTCGGCTTGCTGGACGCCATGCGGTAGGACGGATCGCCCTCGGCCTTGGCGAGCTCTTCACGCTCCAGCTGGCCGGTAGCGACCGGATCGGCGCCGCGCACGCCTGCAGCCACATCGCCATCGGCGATGCCCTTGATCTCCAGGTGGTGCAGTCCGGTGAAATCGGCAATCTGTTCGAAGGTCAGCGCGGTGTTGTCCACCAGCCAGACCGCCGTCGCCTTCGGCATGAGAATGTCAGCCATGTCGTCCAACCTCGTTTGCAATAAAAAAACCCGGCGCGGACCGCCGGGCTTTCCGTCGACCGACCTTTCAGCACCGGCGCATCCGCATCCACGTGATGAAAGGATTTGTTCGGCGTGCTTATAGCCTGTGCGCACGGCTGTGAAAACACCAGTTTGCAACCGTGCGCTCAGGGCGTCAGCAATATCTTGCCCGCATGAGCCATGGCGTCCATGCGGGCATGGGCTTTGGCGGCATCCTCCAGCGTGAACACCGAATCGATCACGGGGCGCAGCTTGCCCGCTGCAATCCAGGGCCAGACCTGGGCGTGGACGCCTTGCGCAATGGCGGCTTTCTCGGCCGCCGGGCGGTTGCGCAGGGTCGACCCGGTGAGCGTCAGCCGCTTGAGCATGACCCGCATCAGATCAAGCTCCGCCTGCGCGCCTTTCAGGAAGGCGATCATGACCAGGCGCCCGTCCATGTTCAGGACCGACACATTGCGCGCGGCATAGTCGCCGCCCACCATGTCCAGGATGACATCGGCGCCGCCGGCGGCCTTGACCGCCTGCGCCCAGTCATCGCTGCGGTAGTTGAGCGCCAGGTCCGCGCCGAGCTGGCGGCACAGATCACATTTCTCCGGCGTGCCTGCCGTGGCGATGACATGGGCGCCGTGGGCTTTGGCCATCTGGATGGCGGTGGTGCCGATGCCGCTGGCGCCGCCATGGCCCAGGAAGCGCTCGCCAGGCTGCAGGCGGGCGCGGTCAAACACATTGCTCCAGACCGTGAAGACGGTTTCGGGCAGGCCCGCCGCATGGACCAGGTCCACGCCCGCCGGCGCCGGAAGCACGCAGCCAGCATCAGCGCGCGCAATATCCGCGTAACCGCCGCCCGCTGTCAGCGCCACCACCGGATCGCCGGGCTTGACGTGGGTGACGCCTGCGCCCGTTTCGCGCACATGGCCCGACACCTCCAGCCCCAGCCCTTCGGGCGCGCCTTGCGGCGGCGGGTAAAGCCCCATGCGCTCGAACACGTCGGGCCGGTTCACGCCCGCCGCAGCCACATCAATGAGCACCTTGCCACGCCCCGCCGGCGCCAGGTCACGCGTCTCCACGCGCAAGGCGTCCGGCCCGCCGGGAGAGGGCGCGATGATAATCCGGGTGGAATGGGACATGGAAAACGGGACTCCGCTGCGCTTTGGCGCTAGATTGGCAGACTTTCGAGGTCAAGCAAAAGCGGGCGCACCATGTTTCAGGATGAACCGCATACGGAACCGGCCGGCGCCATTCGTCCGGGCGAGGACCTGTCCCTGATGGCGGTGGCCGAGCTGGAGCTGCGCATCGAGACCTTGCGCAGCGAGATCGCCCGCGCCGAGGCGATGATCACCCACAAACGCGACAAGATCAGCGCCGCCGAGGCGGTGTTCCGGCGCGGCTGAAAGGTGCGGACACCTGCTCTGGCCCCTGCCTTGCTTGGGACCGGATCAGCGAATGGCCGCGTGAGGGAAAGAGCATGAGGGGAACGCGCAAGTGATGAGCCCGGTTGATACAGATCGCGGCCCTGGCGTTGAAAGCCGGGTGTCCGAATTTGCCGCGTCGGAGCTGTTCCGCCGGCTGTTCCGGGACGGGATGGATCTGGTGGAGGAAACCGCCAGCTATCTCGATGGCGCGGGACGCGAGGACGCCAAGCGCCTCGGACGGTCCGGCGCGCTGGCCTATGCATCGGAATCCATGAGCCTGACGACCCAGCTCATGCAGTGCGCCTCATGGCTCTTGACCCAGCGCGCCGTGGCCGAAGGGGATATGAACCCCGCTGAAGCCGCCGAGCAGCGCTACCGCCTGACGCCGGCGCGTCACAAAGACACGCTATGGCCGGCTGGCGACGATCCCTGCCCGCCGCGTCTGGGTGATCTGGCGCTGCGCGCCGCGACCCTGCACGAGCGCCTGTCGCGGCTGGACCGCTCCTTGTTCGATGGCGACGCGGCCCCGGTCACGCCCAACCCTGTCGCGGGCCAGATGTCGCGCCTGCACGACGCGTTCGGCCACAGCACGGGCTGAGCCCGGCGCCGGGCCGCCCGCCAGGGACGGCCCGGACTACCTTCAATACGGCTTCAGGCCTAGATCAGCTCCACCGCCATGGCGGTGGCTTCGCCGCCGCCAATGCACAGCGAGGCGACGCCCTTTTTCAGGCTGCGGTTTTGCAGCGCCGCGATGAGCGTCACCAGAATGCGCGCGCCCGACGCCCCGATGGGGTGACCCAGCGCACAGGCGCCGCCATGGACGTTCACCACGTCATGGCTCAGGCCCAGCTCCTTCATGGCGATCATCGGCACCACGGCGAACGCCTCGTTGATCTCCCACAGATCCACATCGGACATGTCCCAGCCGGCGCGCTCGGTCACCTTGCGCATGGCGGGCACGGGGGCGGTGGTGAAATAGGCCGGCTCATGGGCGTGGGCGGCGGTGGCGACGATTTTCGCCAGCGGCTTCAGGCCCCGGCGGTCGGCCTCGGAGCGTCGCATCAGCACCAGCGCGGCGGCGCCGTCAGAGATCGCCGAGGCGTTGGCCGCCGTGACCGTCCCGTCCTTTGAGAAGGCGGGGCGCAGCTGCGGGATTTTGTCAGGACGGGCGCGCTTGGGCAGCTCGTCAACATCCACCACCGTGTCGCCGCCGCGGCCCGAGATCGTCGCCGGGGTGATCTCGCGCTTGAATGCGCCGGTCTCGGTGGCCTTGAGGGCCCGCGACAGGGTCTCCAGCGCATAGGCGTCCTGGTCCTCGCGGGTGAACTGGTGCTCGCGCGCGATCATGTCGGCATAGACGCCCATGGCCTTGTGCTCATAGGCGTCTTCCAGCCCGTCCAGCGCCATGTGGTCCTTGATCACGTCATGGCCGTACTTGAAGCCGGTGCGGTGGGTGGGCAGGAGGTGCGGGGCGTTGGTCATGGATTCCATGCCGCCCGCCACGATCACCGAGGCTTCGCCCGAAGCGATGGCCGCGCGCGCCATGATGGCCGCCTGCATGCCAGAGCCGCACATCTTGTTGAGCGTGGTGGCCTCCACCGACTTGGGCAGGCCGCCCTTGATCGCCGCCTGGCGGGCCGGGGCCTGGCCCTGACCGGCGCCGAGCACATTGCCCATATAGATCTGGTCCACATCATCCCCGGCAATGCCCGCTTCGGCGAGCGCGGCCTTCACCGCCAGCGCGCCAAGCTCGTTGGCGGACAAAGCTGACAATTCGCCCAGCAGACCGCCCATTGCGGTGCGCGCCATGCCGACGATGACAATCGGATCTTCGGAACTCATCGGTCCGTCTCCTTGAATCTGGTGTGGCCGGTCATGAACCCGTCGGGCCCCGGCGAATGGCGCGCAGATGACCCTTTCCCACGGCGCCGCGTCAAGCCTCTTCGCAGATGCAGCAGCCGGGCGGGGAATGGATCAGGCAGCGCGACTACCCCGATCCGTGGCGGCGATCCAGCCGCCGCCCAGCACGCGGTCCTGATCATCGGGGCTGTAAAAGACGCAGGCCTGTCCCGGCGCCACGCCCTCTTCGCCGGCTTCCAGCAGCACATGCACGCCGCCAGCGGCGTCCAGCTCCAGCACTGCCGGAACCGGCGGGCGGGTGGAGCGCACCTTCACGCCCACGCGCGCGCCATCGGCGCTCTTGAGATCGCCCTCGCCCAGCCAGTTCACGTCTTTCAGGGCGATGCGCCGCACCGCCAGCGCCTCGCGCGGGCCGACGATGACGCGCGCGGCGTCTGCGTCGAGCGCCAGCACGTAGAGCGGCTCGCCCGCCGCAATGCCGAGCCCGCGGCGCTGACCCACCGTGTAGTGGATGACCCCGTCATGGCGGCCCAACACCCGGCCATCGTGATGCACGATCTCGCCCGGACGCGCCGCGCCGGGGCGCAGCTTTTCCACCACCCGCGCATAATCGCCGTCGGGCACGAAGCAGATATCCTGGCTGTCGGGCTTGGCCGCCACAATGAGGCCGAAGGCTTCGGCCAGCGCCCGGGTCTGGTCCTTGGTCAGATGGCCCAGCGGAAAGCGCAGGAAATCCAGCTGCTCTGCTGTGGTGGCGAACAGGAAATAGGACTGGTCCTTGCCCGCATCGGCGGCGCGGCGCAGCTGCGCCCGGCCACCTCGCACCTCGCGGCGGATGTAATGGCCGGTGACCAGCGCATCGGCGCCCAGCTGCTGCGCGGTGGCCAGCAGATCGGCGAACTTGACCGACTGATTGCAGCGCACGCAGGGGATGGGCGTGGCGCCGGCCAGATAGGTGTCGGCGAAATCCTCCATCACCGCTTCGCGGAAGCGGGTCTCGTAATCGAGCACGTAATGGGCGAACCCCATGGCCTCGGCCACGCGCCTGGCGTCGTGAATGTCCTGGCCGGCGCAGCACGCGCCCTTGCGCTGGATCGCCGCGCCATGATCGTAAAGCTGCAGCGTCATGCCTACGACCTGATAGCCCGCGCGGTGCGCCACGGCGGCCACCACAGAGGAATCCACGCCGCCGGACATGGCCGCGACGATGCGGTGGCTCGCAGGATCACCGCCCAGTTCAAGAAAATCGCCGGTCAGGCCGAACTCAGCCAGCAGCGCATCAACACGCGCCGCGTCCATCACCGGGGCGCCGGGCGCACGGCGCGGCGCATCCGCGCGCGGCGGATTGGAAATCAGGGTCGTCATCATCACCTCTCCCCCGCCGGGTCAAGGCCGGCGGCGAATAGCATCAAGGCCCGTGCATATAGGGGAAAG
>JAIUMW010000212.1 GCA_022565365.1 Oceanicaulis sp. | reverse complement strand
TGATTTAAGGCATAACCCTTTAGTAAATAATCGCGCAAAACGTGGGTAGCCCAAATCCGAAACTGCGTTCCTTGTTTAGATTTAATCCTGTATCCTACCGAAATAATGACATCGAGATTGTAATATTCCAATCTCCGATTCACTTTTCTTTTCCCCTCCAATTGAACTGTCAAGGATTCCTTGACAGTTGCCGATTTTTCCAATTCGCCCTCTTTAAAGCAATTGGTAATGTGCAAGCTGACATTTTGTTTGGTCTGACCAAAAAGAGTTGCCATTTGAGCTTGGGTTAACCAGACCGTTTCATCTTCTAACCTTACCTCAATATGTTCAGGTAATTCATCGGTTTGATATAGGATGATTTCGTTTTTCATCGTAATCACATTTTTAAGATATCCATAATCAAGCCCTCGTTTTCTTTCTCCAGTTCCAAAATCTCTTGACTGACTTCCTCAATTGAACGCAGAGGTTTATGCTGATAGAAATACTTGTTGAAACTGATTTCATAACCGATTTTGGTTTTATCTAAATCAATCCAAGCCTCGGAGACATGCGGTTTTACCTCACGCAAAAAGTAATCGTGAATACTTTCGGACAATGGAATACTTTCGCTGTCACGCAAATCGGTTTGACTCTCATAAATGATGTACTCACTTGACTTTCCGCTTGGGTAGTATCCGTAGTTCGGTAATTGATCCACAGTACACCCTAAATGATGCAAGAGCTGGTTTAGCTTGTCGCCACTTAGCTTTTGAGTTTTCTTGATGACCTTTGCTGCGGATTCGTCATACCAGGTAACCGCTTGTAGTATAGCATTTCTTTCTGATACAGTGAGCTTGCTTCTACTTGCCTTCAGTTCACCGTCCACCAACGTCGAAAACGTGTTGAAATCAGCGAACTCGTCGGTTCCGATGGTTTTCATTAGATGTGTGGCAACATCCAGCAGATTCTTTTGTTTCTTCCAGGTAGGTGCCGAAACTAATGCTTTACGTTTTTTGGCGTTCAAGTCCACGTCATTCTTCTCACACCAATCCAGAAGCTCTTTTTCAATACCGTTTAAATCGGAGTAAACATTTTCGCCATACGTTTCATACGCCCATTGCATGGTTTCTCTCAGAGTTTTATCAAACCGAAGTTCCGCAATTCGTTCTGATGAAAATTGAGCCTTTAGTCGAGCAGGGCGTTCAATGGTCACTTTATAATAACCGAAATCATGGTTACTAAAGATTTTTGCAGCTAAACCCTCATCACCTTGTCGGTCGATGTTTTCAAAATTCTGATAGGCCTGCTGAATTTCATTAATGTGGTCTTTCGTCAGCTCGCAGTTCTTATTACCCAAATTCTTGCGCAACTTCGAGAATCGCTGAGAGGCATCGATTAACAACACTTTGCCTTTTCGTTTGGCCTCTTTATTGTTGTGCAGAAGCCAGATGTAGGTGGTGATACCGGTATTATAGAACAGGTTGTTCGGCAACTGAATAATGCAGTCCAACCAATCGTTTTCTATTATATGTCGCCTGATATTGCTTTCCCCTCCGCCGGCGTCACCCGTGAACAAGCTGGATCCATTATGTACGGATGCAATTCTTGAACCCAACGTACTCTGACTTGTGGATTTCATTTTGTTGACCATTTCCATCAAAAAGAGCAACTGGCCGTCGGATGAGCGTGGTGTGGCATCGACTTCCTCTTCGTTTCCCCAATAATCGCTGAGGCGTACTACAAAACGGGGGTCAATAATAGTGCCCCCATCCTTAATGTACTTAATCTCACTAGCCCAAGACTTGCCATAAGGAGGGTTCGAGAGCATAAAATCAAATGTATGACCGGAGAATTCATCGGTTGACAGCGTCGATCCTACGCGAATATTTTCGGGGTTATTGCCCTTAATCATCATGTCTGACTTACAGATGGCATACGTTTCGTCGTTGATTTCCTTGCCATATAAGTACACATCACCCATCGCCCGAATGGCTCCTTCTTCATCTTTTATGAAATTCTGAGATTCGGTGAGCATGCCGCCAGAGCCACAAGCTGGGTCATAAATGGTCATAACCGGAGGCAAGTTGTCCTTAATTGGATCAAAGACGATATGGGTCATTAACTCAATCACCTCCCGAGGAGTGAAATGCTCTCCTGCTTCCTCATTGTTCTCTTCATTGAACTTTCGGATTAGCTCTTCGAATACATAACCCATACCTAAGTTAGAAAGTGGCGGTAGTTTGCGTCCGGACGGATCTTCTTTCTCGAAAGGGGTAAGGTTGATATAAGGAGATGTAAATTTTTCAAGAACATCCAACAGCACATCTTTGGAAGCCATGTGCCGGATCTGACTTTTAAGATTGAACTTATCAATGATCTCTTTCACGTTCGGACTAAAGCCATTTAAATATTCTTCGAAGTTGCCCTGAAGTATCTGTTGACTATTCGTTGCCGTATCGTGAAGGCGTTGCAAGGTCCACTGACTTGTATTGTAGAACACATAACCACTTGCATCCTTGAGACCGGTTTCGTCCCAATCGGTAAAACCGGCTTCATCTCGTTGGAAGGCGAGTTCTTCCATTACAGCATCTTTGGTAGGCTCAAGAAGTGCATCAAGCCTTCGCAGTACCACCATGGGCAAAATAACGTCTCTGTATTTTCCTCTCACATAAACATCACGAAGGCAGTCGTCTGCGATGGACCAAATGAAGGATATTAATCTATTGTGTACGGATTGATTCATATTCAATTTAATTCGATTCGGTTAACTCTTGTTTACAATTCGTTCGTGCGATTGTCGATGTGTTAAGTATGACCCTGAATTGACATGTTATTTTGCAAGTTGAAGGGACTTACCACGGGTGGTAGTATAAAAATGTTATTGTCAGCGATGGTTGGTTTAAAAAAAGCAAAACCCTATTCTAGTCAAAATTTATGACACTAGCGTGTTTTAATGGTCCAGAAATAGATGAAGTATCTGTGTTTCAATGAAATTAGATTTTTTCATGATTTCCAAAGGTAGCTATTTATTACAGTTTATACCGTGCTACTTTCGGGGAAGCTTTCAAGTCGATAACCAACAATTCATTAGGCACAATTTTATCCTAAGGTAGATCCGTTATCAGTTTCGCTAAATGATGCTTGCCGTTTTTTACAGTAGGATAATACTTCCCTACATCTACCTCTCTCTTTCAATAAACCAAGGCCCGACGGGGATCAACACGCCGGATTATTTCTTCCAACCGAACTACATCGAGTCTCAGAAAACGCATCGATTATTGCACGACTATTTAGGGTGTTTTTTCGAAGATACTCTCCAAATTTACTTCTAAAAAGCTTTGACGCTGAATATCATATAACTTACCGTTTGTAAAAATGGCTGTTTTAGATGCCGTGAATTCAGCAATTTTCTCACCGTATGCATCAATCAAATAAGTCTGATCATTTTTTGCGATAAACTTTTTATCGTCTTCTGTCAAATAGTGAATAAAAAAGTCATCCAGTTCCGTTTCGTATTCAATCTCAAAATTTGAGTCTAGAACTAAAACTCTACCATTTTCAGTGAGTAGGTGGTATTTGTTAGGACTTATCTGTGCTAAACTATAAAAAAACGAACCGTGTTGATCATAAATCATTTCATCGATAAAAAAGGCAAGGCTTCCATTCTTCTCGGTTTCGAAGTATTTACTTTTTAAAGATCCACCATCATACAGTGAGTATTGGGACACATAATCTGATAATACGAATGTAATTTCATCATACCCTCGTTGAATCCCTCTTATAATATCTCGTCTTTCGGGGGCCAAGTGTGTCAAATATCGTTGCTCACCCGAGCTAATATCAAAATTTGCCAGGTATGGTGATCCTATGGGTATTCTTTGATAACCCATAGTGGCATAACCCTTATTAATCATTACAAGGTCATCATCTGATATGAAAAGCAAGGAACTGCTGGTCAAATCGCTCTGAAGAGGTTTTTGCCATATCACATCTCCCTCGTTACTCAGCTTTACTAAATGTTCACTCGATGCGAAGTAAATGTTCGATTCATGTATTAAAATGTTGGAAACAATGTTAGTTACAACATCAGGGCTTGTCATCACCGTATAAGATCCGGTAAGTAATCCGACAGCTATACCAAGCCCAGTTCCAATTATTGCAGCGGTGTAGTCTCTCTTTCCGGTTTTGGTAGAGTACTCCCATCCTGTTCCATCATGAATGTTTACAGAATGGAGTCCTGATGAAGCAACGATTAACGTAGAATCGTTCAAAAAAACTATCTCATTCCATCCAAATTCTCTAGGGATTTGTCTTTGCCACTTAGGTTCACCGGTTTTTAAATCAATACCTTCAACTAAGTTGGCTTTTCCCAATTTAGTTCTCACTCTATAACCAATTCCAAGATCATCCTCCGGAAAGACATGCAATATGGAACTATGGGCTTGCCAAATTCGTCTTCCGGTGGCATTATCCAGGTTATTGCTTCTTCCTTCTCTGTTATGCAGGATTATACCATCGAGTTCTGCTACACTTTCAAGTTGGTTATTTACTCTTCGTGACCATAATACACTATCACGTTGCACATCAAATCGAACGAAATTACTTCTATTCTTCAAAAATCTCCCATTCGCTGATAACCCTCTCAGGTGCACTGTAGCATAGTTGCCAGATGTATCTATTTTAAAATCATGAATTCTTTCAGGAAATATAAATACCTCAGCCCGAATAGATTCACCAGATATTACGTTTCGCCCAACATCTTTAGAATTAGTTAAAACAGTGATCTGTTTGGGTGTACATCCTAAAAATATAAATAACAGTATTCCCAGATAGAGTAGAGTGAATTTTTTCATTGTTGTCTCCTACTTGCACCCTACTTAGATATCTATGCAATCTGCTTGCGTATTCCAACCCCATATCGAGTATATGCAAATGTTTAAATTTGTTGTGAGCTTCTAAATTTCAGGAACTTGTCTTACCGCTTGATGCCGATTTGTTACTATGGTGCAACAACATACTGTGTAAGTTAAGGTGTTTGCACTTTTTTAAAAACAACCAAATGTAGAAATGTTTCTGCACCGCAAGCTGATGAAAGTGTTGTTTTCGAAGCTCATCATTAGGGAGCTTAGTAAAATGCTTAGATAAGCGTGGCAGGTTGCCCTACTAGCAGATGAAAGAGTATCATGAAGTCAATTATTTAATAGTCAACTAGTTCGAGTTAAACTTAGATAACCTCTTAAGATGCCACAAAAAACCAAGGCCCGACGGGGATCAACCCGCCGAGCCTTATTTCATCCAACCGAACGACACGGAGTCACTAGTTATGTCGTCGATTAAGGCCAATATAATGAATTCTACTATTCGATATAGAATAG
>JAIUMW010000211.1 GCA_022565365.1 Oceanicaulis sp. | reverse complement strand
GATACCATTGGCCTTTCTCTTTGCCATTGTAATGCTACGTATTATGGATATGCCTGCCAACCTTATTTCTATGGGATCCCTTGACTTTGGTTTGTTGTTGGAAGGGGCTTTGGTCGTTACCGAAAGGATTTTCGTGGGCTTGGAACGAAAGGCAAAAGAACTGGGTATGGAGCGTTTTAACAAGATGTCTAAATCCGGAATTATCAAACAAAGTGTACGAAACGTAGCTACCTATATATTCTTTGCGCTGTTTATCCTGATCATCGCCCTGCTGCCTATTTTTGCATTCCAAAAAGTAGAGGGCAAGATGTTTTCTCCATTAGGCTACACATTGGGCTTCGCCTTGTTGGGCTCCTTGATACTAAGCCTCACTTATGTACCTGCTATGTGTAAGGTACTGTTAACGAAAAATATTGTAGATAAAGACAATCTGATAACAAGAGGTTTCAGAAATGGCTTATACAAATTGTACCAATGGACGTGCCGATATAGAAAAGCGACTCTTGTTTCCTTTGGACTACTTTTTACAATTTGTATGGTTGGTTTTTTTCATCATGGAACGGAGTTCCTTCCCAAGCTTAATGAGGGGGCGGTATATGTCAGGGCTACATTGCCAAACAGTGTGAATCTGGATGAATCTGTTAGGCTTGCAAATGAAATGAAGGAAAAAATAAGAGATTTTGAGGAAGTGGAGTTTGTCCTGACACAAACAGGAAGACCCAATGATGGAACAGACCCAACTGGATTCTTCAATATTGAGTTTCATATCCAACTCCATCCCGAAAAAGAATGGAAGCGCAGTATTAAAAAGGGGCAATTGGTCGATGAATTGCGTCAAACCCTTCAAACCTACCCTGGAATTGTCTTTGGTTTCAGCCAACCTATTCAGGACAATGTGGAAGAATATGTTGCCGGTGTAAAAAGCGCTTTGGTAATAAAAATTTTCGGGGATGACCTGTTTGAATTAGAAAACTATGCCGAACAGGTGGCGGATAACATTAGAAATGTTGAAGGAATTACAGATTTGAATGTATATAGAAACATTGGATTGCCCGAACTCCGCATTAAACTGGACGAAACAAGAATGGGTAAATACGGTGTAGCTATGGCTGATGCGCAAGCGGTAATTGAAATGGCTATTGGTGGCAGTGCCGCTACTACTTTTTATGAGAATGAACGAATGTTTGATGTTCGTATCCGCTTTCAGAGAGAGTATAGGGACAATCAAGATAAAATCGGAGAAATCCTTATCCCTACTTTGAGCGACAAAAAAATCCCATTGCGTGAAATAGCTGACATTAATTTTATTACAGGCCCAACCTTTATTTACCGTGAAGGAAGCAGCCGATACATAGCCGTTGGCTTCAGTATTGAAGGCAGGGATTTGGGCAGCACAATTGCAGAAGCAAAAAAGAAAGTAGCAGAAAATGTAGTATTGCCAAAAACCAACAAAATGGTTTGGGCGGGCGAATTTGAATCAAAAGAAAGAGCTAGCAAAAGACTGTTGATGATTGTTCCAATCTCCCTGTTGCTGATTATGTTTTTGCTCTGGATGAACTTCGAAGGAAATATCAAAGACACACTAATTTCATTTACCGTTATTCCGTTTGCATTTATAGGGGGGTATCTTTCCCTATGGGCAACGGGAACTATTTTCGGCATTTCAGCCGGTATAGGGTTTATCATTCTATTTGGAGTAGCAACTATAGATGGGATCGTATTAATCGGAACTATCAGGCAAAACCTCAATCATAGGCAGTCCCTGCAAGAAGCAATCAGCAATGGGGTTTACAACAGGATACGTCCAATCTTGATGATTGCCCTAATGGGGTCTATGGGTTTGCTCCCTGCCGCCTTATCAACCGGAATGGGGTCTGAAATCCAAAAACCTTTGGCCATTATGATTGTGGGCGGTTTGCTTATTTGCATGATTCTTTCCCTTACAGTGTTGCCACAGGTGTTTTATTGGGTATACCGAAAAACAGAACATAAAAAATGAAAAAGAAGAATAATTTACCGTTGCTATTTTTTCTTTTTGTAGCAATGATTGGAAGTAACAATCTACTTGCTCAGAGTTCCTATTCAATGACAAATGATTCAGCCGGAATTTATTTGATTTATAAAGATTTTGAGGTTGGAAAATTAGCAAATGGATTTAAACCATATCAAAAAAACTATACCTTATGGCCACAAGGTTTTTTCAAAAATAAAGACATTGAACTGAAAACACCTGACACGACCATTATTTACAAACGCTCTGACGTTTGGGGCTATACCGACCATAAAGGAAATTTAATCCGTGTATTCGATAACCACCATTACAAAGTTTTATGCGACAAGGGAATGATAATTTACATCATTTATTCCCCGACAAGAACATCATACCATTTCAGCAAAACACTGAATGACCCGATTTATCGCTTAACAAGGAAGAATATAGCAACTGTCTATATTGACAATCCCGATTTAGTTCAGAGAATTAATACCATTAAGAAAAAACATTGGTTGATTTGGCATGATAAGAAAGAGAGTTTTTTATTAAATGAAATTTTTCAGAACTTTAAATGCTCCCTCACAGGTGTAAGCACATTTGCAATTCGCACAAGCTAACACACAAACCAAAAATTACAAAAGAGCTTACACCTTTCCCACCCGGACAAAATTGAATTAAAAAAATCCTACCCTTCTGAAAATAAAAAATACGCAACCGCACAAACCGACACGACAAGGACATTGAAACTCAACGGCAACAATGGTTTACAGACACGGTGGACAAGAACACCAGCTGCCAACAGCACCTAAACTCAAGCAGGGGTTTTGTGCTTCGTAGGACAGAAAAGTAGTATATTTGTCTGCGGTTCTTCGTAGATAGTGCAGTGGTTTAAGCCCTGCCTGCGTTTAGCTGCAAAACGTTAGCACTCACCCTAAAAGACCGAAACGACCGACAATAAACTGACTTAAACTGAGGACGAAAATGCCAACACTTCGCAAAATTAAAAGAGCTGTTTACCCACGCTCAAGCCAACACAAAACACCACATCTAATTTTGACCAACCTCACCCAAGCCCACCCAACACCCGAAAAGTGGACAGTACAAATTCAACTTACTTTATTTCACAAACCGAAGGCTCTGAACAGGGCTTCCCAACAGCACAATTTTTACATACAACAAATATATTCTCTGCAAATTTTTGGCTGACACTTGATTTTACACCGTTTACCTCAATGTCGGTCAATTTATCATACTCCTGCTTTGAAAGAACCTTAATCTCGTTATTGATGCCCAATCCTACCTTGACAACATATTGAAGAAAAGAACTGGAATTGTCTTTCACTGCTACCATTTTACAACTACTGCCAACTGCAACTTCTGATAAGGTTTTTTTGAACTGTACTTTCATCTCTCCTTTTTTATTGGGAATCGTGTCTCCGTGTGGGTCAAACTCAGGATAATTAAGAAATTTATCTAATTTATCTACCAGTTTTTGAGATTGTATATGTTCCAGCTGTTCAGCAACTTCGTGAACTTCATCCCAACTGAAATCTAATTTTTCAAATAAGAATGTTTCCCAAAGTCGGTGCTTTCTAAGAACATCAATCGCAAATTTTTTTCCTGTTTTCGTCAAAGTAATTTTTCCATATTTCTCATAGTCAACCAGACCTTTATCTTTAAGTTTTTTAAGCATATCATTTGCTGTAGCAGGTTTTACAGCCAAGTAAGTAGCTAATTCGTTCGTTCCGACTTCTTCATTATCATTATCAAATGAAATTTTGAACAAAGCCTTGAGATAATTTTCTTCGGTATAAGTGAGCATCATACAGCGACATTTTTAATAATTGTGCAAAGGTACAAAAAAACATCAAACTTTATTTGTTAGATTAATCTAACTTTATTACTTTTGCCCCCATAAATAAATTTTAAATGATGTACAAAAAAATACTTAGAGCAATAACAACCGCCATTTTCGGCTTGGTTGTTCAACTGGCAACGGCTCAAACAGCCACTATCACAGGTAAAATATCTGATGAAAAACTCCTTTTGCAGGGCGTAAGCGTTTCTATTCCAAAACTTAATAGCGGGACTGTAACAGACAAGGAGGGTAACTATGCCTTGAAAGAATTAAAAGAAGGAAGCTACACTTTAAAAATCAGTTTTGTTGGGTTTAGAACCATTGAAGAAACCATTGAAGTTAAAGACGGTGAAACAATAGTTCGTAATTTTACATTGCAGGAAGATGCTCTTAACCTTGGCGAAGTTGTAGTAACGGGTACTAGAAATCAGATTGAACGCTACAATTCTCCTGTAATTATAAACACTATTTCTAACCGCACTTTTGAAGCAACACAATCTTTAGCTATTTCGGAAGGCTTAAATTTTTCTCCGGGTTTGAGGATTGAAAACAACTGCCAAAACTGTGGATTCACTCAGTTAAGAATGAATGGTTTGGAAGGAGCTTACTCTCAAATATTAATTAACAGTCGTCCAGTTTTCTCGGCACTTGCAGGTGTTTATGGTCTAGAAATGTTACCCGCATCAATGGTAGATAGAATAGAAGTAGTAAGAGGTGGCGGTTCTGTATTGTACGGAGGAAATGCAATAGCAGGAACGGTTAATATTATAACCAAAGACCCTTTTCAAAATTCTTTTGAAGTAGGGATTAATCAATCTTTTACCAATTTTGAAACGCCTGATAGAACTATCACTTTTAATGGTGCTGTTGTAAGTGATAAGTTAGATAAAGGAATTACATTCTTTGGATACAACAGAGAAAGAGCACCTTGGGATGCAAATGGGGATGGGTTTTCTGAAATGGTAAAATTAAAAAGTAACACCTTTGGTTTTGATGCTTTTTGGAACACTTCTGAAAGAGGAAAGCTTAAATTAGGTGTATATAATATCAATGAATTCAGAAGAGGAGGCAATAACTTCGATTTATTTCCACACCAAACTGATTTAACCGAACAATTACAGCATAATATTATTAGTTCTAACATTTCATATGAACAGTATAGCAAAAATTATAAGCACAAATTTTCAGCATATGGTTCTTTACAACACGTAAATCGAAATAGTTACTATGGTGGTGGTGGAAGGGTAATACAAGAAGGTGATACACTTACCGAAGATGATATTTTGGCTATTAATGCATATGGGACTTCAAAAGATATTTCGGTAGTTGGTGGCTTGCAATACAACTATGAAATATCTAAAAAATTTATGTTAACATCAGGAATGGAATACATTTATAATGATGTTACGGACGAAATGCCAGGGTATGGTCGAGCCATTGACCAACAGGTCGGCACATTAGGGACTTATGCTCAATTGGAAATAAAACCGACTGACAAATTGACTTTTCTATTAGGAGGGCGTTTTGACAATG
>JAIUMW010000210.1 GCA_022565365.1 Oceanicaulis sp. | reverse complement strand
TGGTGACGCGTAGCACGCCATCAAGGGATGGCGTCACGATTGCCGAGACCACATCCGCCGGCGTTCCGGCGAGCGGAACAAGATTGAGTTCATTGAGTCCAGCAAAACTTTTGACGGTGGTATTGTCGCAGATCAGATTTTGGCCGCCAATGCGCAGAACTCCGGCGTCTTCTTCGCGTGAGTGAAAGGTGCTGGGAAATAACTCATGCGACAGAGCCACATATCGGGTTTGCCCTGCAGGCACGTCGAAGGGCGCGTTGACAGCGCCAGTATTTGTTATCGCGTTGTCATCAATCGACACCTCAAAAAATGAATATCGCCAGACCGTGTTTTGAATAGCCGCCGAAATCCGGCAATTCGTTGCCGCAACCTCGCCATTATTGATTAGCGCCATGATCGCTGTGCGCGGCTCTCCCGCAACCTGACTACGCGTGAGAGGCGAAACTGCGGTAAAGACACGCGGCTCGTCAACGGCTTGCGCCGTCGATCCAAGCGACAAGCACGATAGCAATGCGGCGCCAAGAACTGAACGCATTGGAATCCCCCCAACCGATGTCTGACAACAAAGGTTAACCACAGTGTGTAACAACTTCAAGAGCAATAGAACTATGTGGTTTTGATATGTTTTTTCAAGCGATTGGCCGGCGCAGGTGGCGCAATGCGCCGGCCAGCGCCTCGATCTGCCGGGCGCCCCTTAAGCCAGCAGAGCCAGCAGGATGGCCTCGATCACCAGCGGGATGGCGGCCGCGGCGGTGGCCACGAGTGGCGGCAGGCCCAGCGCGCCATGGGCCACGCGCCAGTGCACGTAGTAACGTATGAGGCCGTACAGCCCGAGAAGACCCTGCACGGCGGCGGCGTTGGCCAGTCCCGCCAGATACAGCACCCAGACCAGCGCCTGCAGGTGCAGCAATACGAACACCGCCCAGTTATGCACCGCCAACCAGCCGCCCAGACGTTCGCGGATGCCGAGAATGGCGACGGTCAGGAAGGCGGTGAGGGGAAACAGGCCCCAGATGCGCAGCCAGGCGAACGCGGCGTCCCCAAAACCGGTGGCGGCGTCAGGCGCGTAAAGGACCGGGTTCTGGGCCACCATGGCATTCCCGCCCGCCACCATCAGGTAGAAGGCGGGCAGGGCCAGAATGACGCCGTTGAAGGATCTGCCCACGCCCAGGGGCGTGATGTCGAAATGGCCGCGCCAGCCCGGCCGGAAAGCCAGCATGGCGAACACGCCGCGCACACGCAGATTGGCGTCGGCCAGCATGCGCCGCATCAGGCGAAGGCCTCGAAATAGCGCTCCAGGATGCGGATGTAGATCTCGGTCAGCAGGGTGATGTCGGCCACCGGCACGCGCTCGTCGATCTGGTGCATGGTGGCGCCGACCAGGCCAAACTCGGCCACCGGGCAATAATCCTTGATGAAGCGCGCATCCGACGTGCCGCCGCCCGTGGTCAGGGCGGGCGCCTTGCCCGTCACCTCGATCACGGCGCTTTTGAGAAGGTCGGTGAAGGCGGGATTGTCGGTCAGGAAGGCTTCGCCGGTGACGGTGAGGTCCAGTGCGATGCGGCCGTCGAAATCCGCGCCCACGCCCGCCGCCTCATCCTCGATCCAGCGCTTCAGCGCGTCGCCATCATGGGCGATGTTGAAGCGGATATTGAATTTCGCCTGCGCGGATTCGGGGATCACGTTGTGGGGCGCGTTGCCCACATCAATGCTGGTCACCTCCAGATTGGAGGGCTGGAAATGCGGCGCGCCGTCATCCAGGCGCCGGGCGGTCAGGCGGCTCAGGAGCGCCAGCAGGGGCGGGATCGGGTTCTCGGCCTTGTCGGGATAGGCCACATGGCCCTGACGTCCGGTCACGGTGATGACGCCGTTGAGCGAGCCGCGCCGGCCCACCTTGATGGTGTCGCCGACATGGGCCGGATTGGTGGGCTCGCCCACCAGGCAATGATCAAAGCGCTCGCCGCGCGCATGCACGGCCTCCAGGAGCTTTTTCGTGCCGTTGACCGCCGGGCCTTCCTCGTCACCCGTGATCAGGAAGGCGATGGAGCCCTTGGGCGCGCCATGGCGGGCGATATGGGCGCCCACGGCCGCGACCATGGCCGCGATGGAGCCCTTCATGTCCGCCGCGCCGCGGCCCCAGATCTGGTCCTGCGCAATATCGGCGGCGAACGGCGGATGGGTCCAGGCGGCTTCAGGCCCGGGGGGCACCACATCGGTGTGGCCGGCAAAGCAGAACACTGGCGCCGCCGTCCCGAGCCTTGCGTAGAGATTGTCCACCTCGCCAAAGGGATAGCGCGTGCAGGCAAAGCCCAGCGCGGTCAGCGCCTGCTCCAGCACATCCAGCGCGCCCGCATCGGCAGGCGTGACGGACGGCGCCTGGATCAGACGGCGGGCGAGGGCGATGGGGTCGGGCTGGACGGGCGGATGTGACATGGCCGCAGATTTAGGGCGAAACGCGCCATGGCGCCATGGGGCTTTGGAGTGCTGCCTGCGGCGCGCACCCGCCGCAGTGGCAGGACGCGGCGTGAATCCGTCGCGTTCAAGCCGGGCCCGCAAACCCCGCCCGCAAGCTTGCATCGCTGGACAGCTGGCGTCGCTGAAATATAGCGGTGCGCAACTTTCGGTAAGGGAAGAAAGATAAGTAAAAATCCCTCTCAAGCATCATAGAATAACAATAAGACGCTTTGCGATTGACTCGGCGCTGAAGCGCATAATAGCTTTTAAATTAAGGCCATTCATGTCCTTGAAATGGCCGCGCTGAAGAGGGAGAAGCGCCATTTTTGTTCACAGGATATTGTGCGTGACCGCCACAGCTTTCGTGGCGTTTGCAGCCGGGGCATGGGCCGACCCTAAAGCCGCCGGCAGTGATCAGGAGCGCGGCGGACAATCGTTTGTGCTGCAGAGCGCCCAGCAGGAGGCCATGCGCCCGCTGCCGCAGATTCAACGCCCGGCGGTGGGGCCGTTGCAGGTTCCGGCGCTTCAGCTTGAGGATTGTTTGCCGGTGCGCCCGGACCGGTTGGCGGTGGCGCGCCGCGACGGGCGCTGGAAGATCGTGGATGGTGACAATTGGCTATGGGATCTGGGCAATGCCCGGGCCCGGGCCAACCGCACTTTGGAGATCATTCAGCACTACGGCATTACGCGCACCTGCTATATCGGCAGGCCCAATCCGCCCATGACGTATCATCTGGCAGGCCAGGAAGCCCCGGAGGGTCAGCTCAGAGGCGAGTACTGCCTGGCCTTCAGTGCTGACAGCGCCTATGTCCGCGAAACCGGCGGCGGCTGGCAGCTGGTTCTGGGAAACCCGCCCCCGCCATTCGGCAGCACAAGGCGCGTCAACGAAAACACACGCCGGATCGATTTCGGCGATAATGAAGCCGGCGCCCGGCAGGCGCTGGGCGTGCTGCGGCGTTATGGCTACTCGCAAAGATGCTTTGTCGGCCTGAGGGGGGACAATTTCGAGTATTTCCGGCGCTAGGACTTAGGAGGGGGGCGGCGGACGCCGCTCCCGCCTCAATCCCTGAGCAGGGCGTTAATGCTCGTCTTTGACCTTGTCTGGGCATCAACGCGCTTGACGATCACGGCGCAGTAGAGCGAGGGGCCACCCTTGGGGTCGGGCAGGGCGCCGGGCACCACCACGGCATAGGCGGGCACTTCGCCCCGCATCACTTCGCCAGTGGCGCGGTCCACGATCTTGGTCGACGCGCCGATATAGACGCCCATGGACAACACCGCGCCCTCGCGCACGATCACGCCTTCGGCCACTTCGGCGCGCGCGCCAATGAAGCAATTATCCTCGATGATCACCGGGCTGGCCTGCAGGGGCTCAAGCACGCCGCCAATCCCGGCGCCGCCGGAGATGTGCACATTCTTGCCGATCTGGGCGCACGAGCCGACCGTGGCCCAGGTGTCGATCATCGCGCCTTCGCCGACGTAAGCGCCGATATTGACGAAGGAGGGCATCAGCACGGCGTTGCGGGCGATGAAGGCGCCCCGGCGCACGGCGGCCGGCGGCACGGCGCGGAAGCCCGCTGCGGTGAATTCGGCCTCGCCCCAGCCTTCAAACTTGGACGGAACCTTGTCCCACCACGGACCCTCGCCGGGGCCGCCGGCGATGAGGGTGTTGGGGTTGAGGCGGAAGGACAGGAGCACGGCTTTTTTCAGCCATTCATGCACGATCCAGCCGCCCTTGCCGTCGGGAGAGGCGACGCGCGCCGCGCCGCTGTCGAGCAGGGCCAGCGCCGTCTCCACCGCCTCGCGCTGCGCGCCTTGCGTGGACACATTGATGTCGGCGCGCGCTTCCCAGGCGGCGTCGAGGGCGTCTTTGAGGGCGGCATGGGTCATGGGATCAGGCCTTGAAGCTGGCGGCGCGCATCTCGCCCAGGAAACCGGTCAGGCAGGCTGCGGCGTAGTGAACATGAGGCGGGTGGGCGCCCGGTCCGGCGGTGTGGCCGTCAGGGTCTTCAGCGCTAGCCCGGATGAGCACGGTGGTGAAGCCCATATCGGCGGCGGTTTCAAGATTGACTGGCGAATCTTCAAACATCACCGCGCTGTGCGGCGTGATGTCGAAATGACGCGTAAAGCGGTCAAAGCTCGCCCGGTGCGGCTTGGGCAGGAATTGCGCGGCCTCGATGTCATAGAGATCATCGAACAGGCCATTGAGGCCCAGCCGGTCGATCACCTTCTCGGCGTGCTTGCGCGAGCCATTGGTGAACACCACACGCTTGCCCTCAAGCGCGGTGATGTGGCCAGCGAGCTCGGGGTTCGGGGTGATGACTGAGTGATCGACATCGTGCACGAAATCCAGGAAATCGCCCATATCGACGGCGTGATTGCTCATGAGGCCGTTGAGCGTGGTGCCGTATTCGCGCCAGTAGGTTTTCTGCACGCGCCGGGCGTTCTCGCGGTCAAGATCGAGAAGCCGCATCACATAAAGCGTCATGCGCTGCTCGACCTGGCTCATCACCGCCGTGTCGGCGGGGTAGAGCGTGTTGTCCAGATCAAAGACCCACGATTCCATGGCGTCAAAGCGCCGCGGCCCGGTCACAGCCCGGCCTCTTCGAAATCCGGTGCGGCCAGGCGCAGCGTCACGCCGGCGGTCTCGGCGTCCGGCGCGGGTGCGGCGCGGAAATTGGCCAGCACAAAGCCGTGGCGGTCGCAGCCGTCAGGATTGTCGTTCACGAAGCGGCCCGGCGCGATGCAGAACGCCCTGTCCGCCCCGGAGAGGTGACGCTCGCCCTGATCGGTCAGCAGGCGCACATGCACATGCGCCTCGCCCTGGGCGAGGCGTTCAGACGCCAGGCGCATGCACGCGCCCGGCTCGATACGCCACCAGCCGCGCACCTGGGTTTCGTCCTCGCGCACCCGCGCCATGGCCGCCGCCATGGGCGTTTCAGCGTCATTGCAGACCCGAAGGCCGG
>JAIUMW010000209.1 GCA_022565365.1 Oceanicaulis sp. | reverse complement strand
CCCAGGCAGTTATTGATCTTGTGCGCGCCGGTATGGTTGAGCTCATCGCGCTTGAACCAGATCTGCGCCCCGCCAAAGGCCTCGGTCAGGCGCTCGGCGAAATAAAGCGGGCTCGGTCGGCCCACGAAATCGCGGCTGAACAGGTCGAACTCGGCGACGAAGTCCGGGTCATCCTTATACTGAGCATAGGCCGCCTCCAGCGCCAGAATATTGGGCATCAGCGTCTCGGCCACATAGCGCCCGCCATAGGCGCCGAACCGGCCGGCCGCATCGGGATACTGGGAAAAGGCGTTGGGCTTGGTCATGGGTCGGTCCTGACAATTGAGGCGGGATGAGAGACAAGCCGCTTGGCGCTCACGGCGCAAGCGCGCCTTGCGCGCGGGCTGCAGCGATAAAGGCTTTGATCTTCGCGATATCCTTGACGCCAGGCGCCGATTCCACGCCGGAGACCACGTCCACGCCGCGCGCGCCACTCTGAGCGATAGCGTCGGCGACGTTCTCCACACTCAGCCCCCCGGCCAGCAGCCAGGGCGCGCCGGCGTCAAACCCGTTCAATAGCGAATAATCCCAGCCCACCCCCAGCCCGCCGGGCCGGTCCGCGCCCGCTGGCGGTTTGGCGTCGAACACAAACCCGTCCACCGGTCCGCGCCAGCGCGCCGCCCGGTCGAGGTCCTCGCGGACTGACACGCCCAGCGCCTTCCACACGCCCTCGCCCACATAAGAGCGCACATCCTGGCAGCGCGCCGGGCTCTCATCGCCATGCAGCTGGATGATGTCCGGCTTCATGCGCACCAGCACCTCGCCCAAGAGCGCGTCATCAGGGTCCACCAGCACCGCCACCGACCGCGCCGGTCCTTTTCGCGCCGCCAGCGCCCCGGCGGCGGCCGGCGTCAGCGCGCGGGGAGATCGCGGAAAAATGATGAAGCCCAGATAATCCGCCCCCGCCGCCACAGCGGCGTCCACGGCGGCGGCGTCATTGAGGCCGCAGATTTTGACGGTCATGCTCATGGGGCGTGGATATAGGCCGGGTCGGGGGGATGAGGAAGCTGGAGGTGCGCGCGCAGCTGATGACGATCATTCTTTCCCCTCCCACTCGTGGGGAGGGTGGCTGAGCGAAGCGAAGCCGGGTGGGGGCGCCGCCGAAGGCGGCCACTAAAGACTCTTCACCGGGCGGCGCCATCACCCCACCCGACCCGGCGCTGCGCGCCGGCCCACCCTCCCCATCAAGGGGAGGGAAAAGTTATGGCTCTGAAGATCAGTCCTCCGGTGAGGCAGGGAAAAAAGCACCCCCTCACCCCGCCGCCCACCCCGCCGTATTATATCCCGCGATCTTTGGCGTCTTCGGCAAATATCCCGCCTCGATCCGGGTGATGTTGAACCCGGCGCGCGGGATCATCGCCGCCGGATCGCGGGTCAGGTGACAGCCACCGGCCAGCGGCTTCCAGACCGGTTCGATGCGGCGCTGCCAGCGGGCCACGCCTTCATCGGGCGCGAGGCCGTGCTCGCTGAACAGGAGCTGGCCGCCGGGTTTGAGCGCCTTGCGCAGCGAGGCCAGCGCCCGGTCCGGGTCCGGGATGGTGCAGGCGGTATAGGTCAGCACGATGGTGTCGAAGCTCTGGGGCTCCAGCGCGGCGGTCTCCGCGCCCTCGGCCAGCCAAGTCACCGGGACCGGGAAACCGGCGATCACCGGCGCGGCCTTGCGCCGCATGCCGTCTGACGGCTCCAGCGCCACGATTTCGGTGATTTTGGCCGGGTCATAGAAGGACAGATTGGTCCCGGTCCCGAACCCCACCTCCAGCACCCGGCCCGAGGCTTCAGGGATCAGGCGCGAGCGCTGCTTCATGATCTGAGGCGCGCCGCAGGTGCAGCCGATCAGATGAGGCAGGACATGGGTCTCATAAAGCTGGCCGATCATGCGGACATCGCCTCCACAACGGATATGAGCCGCGCCAGATCATCCGGCTCGGCCAGGCGGTGATCGCCGGGCCGGGTCATCGTCAGGGTGACGCGCGCATCTGGCAACTGTTCCATCAGGCGCACCGCATGGCTCCACGGCATGTCACGGTCCTGCCAGCCCTGAAGAATATGCACCGGACAGGTGAGCGGGACCGGCGCATCGAGGATGAGCCAGCGCCGTCCGTCCTCGATCAGGCGCCAGGTGATCACCTGCTGCCCGCCGGGGCCGCCCGGGCGCGTCCATTGTCCGTCGCGCTCGATCGCCTCGCGCGCATGCAGGGGCAGGCGCTCCCAGATCAGGGTTTCGGTGAAATCCACCGCCGGGGCGATCAGCACCAGCGCCTTGACCCGGTCCGGGCGCGCCAGCGCCGCCAGCAGCGCGATCCACCCGCCCATGGAGGAGCCGACCAGCACTTGCGGGCCTTCGGTGAGCGCATCAAGCACCGCCAGCGCATCACTGCGCCAGCGCGTGATGTCCGCCTCGCCCCATTCGCCGTCCGACGCCCCATGGGCGAAATAGTCAAAGCGCACAAAGGCCCGCCCGCGCTCGCGCGCCCAGGCGTCCAGCGCCCGCGCCTTGATCCCGCCCATGTCCGACGCAAACCCGCCCAGAAACATCACGCCCGGCCCTTCGCCGCGATGGCGCACATAGGCCAGGTGCCCGGAATCGGTGATCAGCTGCTGCGCGGCGGGGTCGGTCATGGCGGGGCCTTCTTTTCGGGGCGGCAGGCTGTTGGCGCGGGCATCCGATAAGGTTACATGACGCGGGCCGCGCGAGGCGGCAAGGCGGATGCATGTGATGGTGATACTCCAGCTCATCCCCGAGCTTGAAGCGGGCGGCGCCGAGCGCACCACGATCGAGATCGCCGAGGCGGTGACCCGCGCCGGCGGGCGCTGCCTGGTGGCCAGCCGTGGCGGGCGGCTGGAGGACGCGCTGGCTGAGGCCGGCGGCGAGCTCGTGCGCCTCGACATGAAATCGAAAAACCCGGTGACGCTGTGGCGCAATGCGGCGCGCCTCACCCGCCTGATCAGGTCAGAAGACGTCAACATCGTCCATGCCCGCTCGCGCGCCCCGGCCTGGAGCGGGCGCTGGGCCGCCGGGCGCACGGGCGCGCATTTCGTCACCACCTATCACGGAACGTATTCGGCCAAATCCGGCCTCAAGCGCGCCTATAACGCCGTCATGGCGGGCGGCGAGCGGGTGATCGCCAATTCACACTTCATCGCTGACCATGTGCGCACGCATCACCGGGTGGGCGAGGCTCGGCTGCGGGTCATCCCGCGCGGGGGGGATCTTGATGTGTTCGACCCACAGGCGGTCAGAGCGAAGCGTATCGCACGGATGCGCGAGGGCTGGGGCGCGGCGGCTGAAGACGCGGTGATCCTGCTGCCCGGGCGTCTGACACGCTGGAAGGGTCAGGCGTTCATGATTGATGTGATGGCCGGTTGGGATTGCGCTCGGCGGCGCGTGCACCTTGTTTGCCTGGGCGACGCCCAGGGACGCAGCGGCTATGCGGCTGAACTGGAAGCCCAGGCGCAAGCCGCCAATGTCACGCTGGTTCTGCCCGGTCATGAAAGCGATATGGCGGCGGCGTATCTGGCCGCGGATGTGGTGGTGTGCCCGTCCCTGCAGCCTGAAGCCTTCGGGCGCACCGCCGCCGAGGCGCAGGCCATGGGCGCGCCGGTGATCGCGGCCGATCATGGCGGCGCGCGCGAGGTGGTGGCCGATAGGGAGACCGGCTGGCGCGCGGCGCCGGGCGATACGGACAGCTGGCGCACGGCCATGACTGCAGCCGTGTCGCTGAGCCCGAAAGAGCGCGCAGAACTGTCGGCGCGGGCGCGGGCGCGGGCTGCGCAGCTGTTTTCAAAACAGGCGCTGCAAGAGTCCACCTTGCAGGTCTACCGTGAACTTCTAGAGTAGCGCCATGAATCCGGGCGAAGCTGACAAACAACAAATCCTGGTGCTCCACGATGGTGACCTCACCAGCGTGGTGCGCATGCTGGCGGCTGCGCGACTGATCCGCAGCCATCACCGCACTGCGCGCATCACCCTGCTGACCGGTCCCGATTTCGAAGGCCTGCTCAAATACTGCCCGTATTTCAACGCGGTAGAAACGACGCTGGGCGACGCAGCCAAGAAGAATTTCTTCGAACGCACCAAGGCGGCGCGCAATTCCGGCTTCGATATGGTGTATGATCTGGGCTCCAACGGGGCATCGGCGAAGATCCGCCGGGCGATGCGCTTTGCCCGCGTGCGCTGGATCGAGGCCGTCGCTGATTCCAAAAAGCCCGGCCATCCGCTCGATCAGGTCGCCGACCGGCTGGGCGCCGCCGGGCTGTGCCGCGTCGGCCATGCGCTGGGTGAAGCCGCCGGGCCGGAGCTTGATTGGGTGGACTTCGTAGCCAAGCGCTCGCGCACGCTGGACCCGGCCTATTTCGGTCTGCAGGCGCGCTACGCCCTGTTCTGCCCGGCCGGGGATGAAAGTCCGCCGGCCCAGCGCTGGCCCAAGGAACGCTGGGCGTCGCTGGCCCATGAGTTGCGCCAGAAGGGTGTGGAGCCGGTGATTGCCGGCGGGCCGTCCACGCGCGAGCTGGGGCGCTATATCGCCCACATCACGCCGGGGGCGCGAGATCTGACCGGGCGGGCCAATCTCATCCAGCTGGCGGGCCTTGGCCGCCGCGCCCAGTGCGCGTTCGGCGAGGATGTGGCGCTCTTGCATCTCATCGTCGCTGCGGGCTCGCCCGCCGTCCTCTTCCATCCTGGTGAATCTGCACCGGTATATTCTGCGCCGCGCGGCTCCTCACCGACGCTTTTGATGCACGCGCCCACCCTTGCACAGATCAACGCCCCCGAGGCCGTACAGGCGATGCGATGCGCCGGCGGCTTCACCGATGCGGGCGTGGCGGCGTGAGCGCCTTGCATTTGCACGCATCCTCGCGATATTCCCTACCCGAACAGCGCCAGACACTGTATTCTGGTGTTTCTGATGTCAGCTTCCATGGAGAAGACGCATAGCTCGACGCCCGCATGCCGCGCCGCCGCCCAAAAAAGAGGGCCCGCGCATCAACCGGGAGATCCGCGTACCGCGGGTGCTCCTGATCGATGAACATGGCGAGAAACAGGGAATTGTGCCCTTCGATTCGGCTCTTGCAGCCGCCGAAGAAGCAGGTCTGGATCTTGTCGAAGTTTCGCCCAACGCTGATCCGCCCGTGTGCAAGATCATCGATTACGGCAAGCTGAAATTCCAGGAACAGAAAAAGAAGGCGGAAGCCCGAAAGAACCAGAAGACGCAGGACGTCAAGGAAATCAAACTGCGTCCTGGCATCGACGTGCATGACTATCAGGTCAAGGCGCGCGCGATGGCCCGGTTCTTTGAGGAAGGCGACAAGGTGAAAGTCACCCTGCGCTTCCGGGGCCGCGAAATGGCGCACCAGGACCGGGGCATGGACGTGATGAACCGGGTCAAGGCCGATTTCGCCGAAACCGCCAAGGTGGAGTTCGAGCCCAAGCT
>JAIUMW010000208.1 GCA_022565365.1 Oceanicaulis sp. | reverse complement strand
GCTTCAAGGGCCACCTTCGCCTTGAAATCCGCCGAATAACGTTTCCTCGTGTTCGCCATCGATATCGTCCCCTCGTCAGAGCGATACCAGCTTATCTCCCTGTCCGAAATCCGGGGGCCACCTCATTCAGTGCGCAGCAAACCGAAATTGCCCACAAAGGCCTGCATAAGGATTTCTTCGAGAAGGGGCAGGAACTCACGACCGCCCAGCAGGCTCAGCATGAAATCCTCGCCAAACTCGCCAGGCAGGGCACCGACTCTGTGACGCCAATCGTCTCCGTTCTGGAGAAAGACGGTCAACGCGAAACGATTCTAATCACTAGCACGGGTGTCGTCGTCAACGGCAATCGGCGTCTCGCCGCAATGCGCGAGCTCAAGAGTCGGAAGGATGGCTCGGTCGATGAACGTTTCACCAATATCAATTGCTCAGTCCTACCGCCGGATGTCACCCGTGATGAAGTTGACGATATCGAAGCCGACCTTCAGGCGCGGCCAGAAACAAAGCTGGACTATGACTGGATTGGGGATGCCAAGCTGATCCGCCGCCAGGTCGGGAAAGGCAGATCCACGAAGGAAGTCGCAGACCGCTTGCGGCGTAGCAAGACTGACATTGAGAACGTTCTGCAGGCGCTTGATGAAGCTGATTTATATCTTAGCGAATGGGTCGGGAAACCAGGCGAATACGACCTTCTTCAGGACGGACGGCAGATTTTTTCCGATCTACCCAAAGCGATTGCAAAGAAAGATGCGAATTTACAGAATGCCAGTCGTGCGATTGCTTGGTCAATATATGATAACCGCGAAAAATTTAGCGGACGAATCTATCAATTCAATCCCGCCTTTGGAAGGTTAGCCCCAAAAGTATTGGAAATACTCAGTAGCGAACTTGATCTATCGTTAAATGATGAATATGAAGAACTCAACGACAGCGATGATTTCTCTATCGATATTGATGACGACAGTGATAGTAAAGATTTTACGCCAATTATTGCTGTATTGCGCAGCAAGGAATCTAAGGATAAAGCGATTGAAACTCTGATTGATGCCTGCGAAACTGCTATCGAGTTAGATAAGGGGCAGAAGAACGAAGGGGCTGCACTCAAGGCACTAGTGCACGTCAACTCTAAGATCGCTGGAATTGACATTAGTACCGCTGGAACACCAACACTGCCCGGTATTCTCAAGCAGATCGAAACAATCCGAAAAAGCCTAGACAAGATCGTGGCCACCGTCGAAATCCGCCAGCAGGGCGGTGCTACGAAGTCCGATGAGGGGAGTGAGCCTACGTGAGCGATTTCCCGACAGTCGTCGCAATAACGTATAATGCTGACCATACAGGCACTTTTTCGGTGCCTGAAGACGCACTTGAAGCGCCGATCTGGTCTCGTCTGAAGCTAGCGATCCGGACCAAAAAGCTCGACCACACCCTTGCTGATGGTCGTATTGATCTTTCTTGGCCTGATACTCTATCTGTAATTCGTGAGCTTGGCAGCAAGGCTAACCAGCGGAGCTTGCATTTTCGCTTCAGGCCGGAAGGTGAAGCGGAACACAAGCTTAGTGCATTTGCGGCGCAAATACGCAAGACGCGTGAACAGCGTAGTCAGGTGACCGAAGTCCTCACGCATGATGAGATTGACATAAAACTCAAGGAGATGGGTTTTACCAAACGTCAGTTGCGCGACTTTCAACTTCGCGACGTTTCCCGCCTTCTTGCCTTGAGCAATGGCGCAAATTTTTCTGTCCCGGGCGCAGGAAAAACTACGGTCACATTCGCTTTGCACATGTTGACGCGTCAACCTCGTCAGCATTTCATCGTCGTCGCACCCAACGCTGCGCTTCAAGCATGGATGGATATCGTCAACGAGTGCATGGATCAGGATGCACCCGATGGCGGTGCCGAACCCTTTACATTTTTAGTTGGTAACGAAGAAGAGAACCGAAAAGCAATTTATTCTGGTGCAACAAGGTTTATAATTAACTACGAAATGGTGATCCGTCAGCAGAATTTGCTCGCAAATCACTTTGCGACAATCCCAACTCATCTTGTTCTAGATGAAGCCCATCGCATGAAAGCCGGGTGGCAGTCTCAGCGCGGCGCATTCTTTTTGCGCACCGCCGATGATCCCGTGCGCCGCGATATTCTGACCGGTACGCCTATGCCGCAGGACGCGTCTGACATGGAGTCCCAGCTTGATTTCTTGTGGCCCGGACACGGCTATGGCTTTGAAATTTCGAACGGGACCTCGCCGCGTAAAGTGCTCGGAAATCTCTATGTACGCACTACCAAAACTGAACTTGGTCTCCCGCCTGCAAAACGTCATTTCATAGATGTTGGGATGAATTCCGGGCAACTTGCACTTTACTCGATCGTCCGAAACGAGTTCATTCGCAACTATTCTAAACAGATATCACGCGGAATAGGCGACACCCAATTCCTTCGGGCGCGACGTTCCGTCATGCGGCTGCTTCAACTTTCCATCAATCCGACCTTGGCACTGAGCGCCATGGGAGACGATGATGTAAAAATTGACTCATCCATCGTCGATCTTGTTCTCGATGAAGGCCATTCGGCCAAGATGCGTGCGGTAATGGATCACGCTTATCGCCTTGCGAGGGAAGGGAAAAAGTGCGTCATCTGGACGATTTTTACCGATACGATTCATAGCTTCGTATCCGGGCTAGCGGACCTTAACCCAGTGTATATCCATGGCCGCGTACCTTCAGGATTTCCCGATGATCCTGAGAGCAGAGAGGGTCGCATTCGCCGCTTCCATCAGGACTCAGGCTGCTATGTGCTTGTCGCAAACCCCGCCGCAGCGGGTGAAGGGATTAGCCTGCATACAGTGTGTCACAATGCCATATACGCGGACCGTAGCTATGTCTCAACACACTACCTTCAATCAATCGACCGTATCCATCGCCTAGGACTGGGTCCAGACGAAGAAACGCACATTCATGTCTATCGCTCTAAGGCTCCACCCGTCATAGGCAGTATCGACATGTCCGTGAGTCGCCGCCTTGTCGACAAGATACGCAACATGCAACAGCTTCTTGATGACCCTGATCTACATGAGATTTTTTTTGACGAGGAGGAAGCCGCCGATCCTCTTGATTACAGTGTGGAGCTACAAGACATCATCGATCTCATCGCGGAGTTGGAAGGGACCGCGCCAAATCCTCCGATGGAGGAAGTATGAGCGGCGTGTTCTCGACCGAGCGGGTTTTCTCGTTGCCCAGTTTTGAAGGCTTTCGACTGCTGCGCAAATACATGAATAATTATCCAGATCTTGCGATTTCGGATTTGCGTCGTTTGATCGATAGCGTAGAAGCGGACGCGCATAGTCTCGACATGGAGGCTTCCGTATACCTCTCCGAGCTTGTCGAGAATGACTGCCCGCTCGACGGCCACCTCTTTTATCAAACATGCATTAGAGGTATTTTATTCAGACACCAACCAAATTGGGTAAAGTTGATGCGTCAAGGTCGCGAACGTTTTCTTAGTAATCTCTATCGTAACATTTGGGATATTTTTGCTGCGGCAGGTTTGGTAGAAAACCCACCCCCCTTGCATGTAGTAACATGGTGGGATTATGTGTCCGGTTTTGGACGCGTTCTTACAGATCAAGGAAAGATGGAGCAAGGGCGTTCCGCCGAAGCGCTGACACTGGAGCATGAACGAAAGCGTCTTCAAACTCTCGGGATTGATCGTGAGCCTCAATGGCCCGGACTTGATGATAATTTCGCGGGCTATGATGTTCTGTCATATGACTACGGTCTGCACGGAATTCAGAATAAATTGATCGAAGTAAAATCTACCATGGCGTCACCACTTCGTTTCTTTGTTACGCGCAACGAGTGGGACCAGGCGGAAAGAGCCCAAGATGCCTATCACTTCCACGTCTGGGACATGACGAAGAAGCCGGCTGTTTTGGTTGAACGGACTGTCGCTGAAGTCGCCCCGCACATTCCCGTAGACAGCGGCAAGGGAGGGTGGACAAACGCCCAAGTTCCGGTGCACACCAGATAGGTGTCATATTCAAATAGTTTTTCAGATTTGTAGATTAGCTACTTGTTGTCGAAGAATGTTGTCCAACGGCTCTGTATGAGATTCGTTGATTGAGGAGCCGTAGGTGACGTTCGAACAGCGTCCGCCCAAGGGCCCCCTAGGGGGTGTTGGGTAGTTTCTCGTCCGGTAATTTTGCGTACCGCAAGAGCGGCTGTCACTGGGTAGTGTCCTGCAGAGTATGATCGTGTGGCCATCGTGGGTATTCGCTAGACTTCTAAAGCGGCTCCCTTCCTGATTGAATCTCGGCCTGGGATTCCCAAGGTAAGGCTCCGGCGACGGTCGTCTGACTTTGGCCGGTATCCGGTGGTAAGTTCGACCTTATGTCCGACTTCTCATATCGCCCTCACATTGAGGTTCTCTCTGCACCCGACGGGGTTTTCCGGCCACAATTTCATCGACGTCTTCACACCGACAGAACGCGCCTATTACTTCACCGCAGCAGGATGCAATGGAGATTGATAGGGCAGGGCTCTATACAAGGGAATCCATTCTTGATGCGTTAAACTCACCAGAAAGTATTTGATCGTATGTCTTTTTGATAAGAATTATGTGAAGCATTGCATCTCCAGTAATCCGTTCGCTTGCAAGTGCGATAAATCCGCCATAGGCTTGCCCAATATGTTCTAATGGCACGCCCCTTTCAATATTTATGTTTGCGAAATTCCAAAGTAATGCATTTAGTTCAATCATATCCTCAGAGTTGAATTCCGGTATATTGTCATGCGCTATTGCAGATGGTGGAAGGGCGCCCATGGCATCTAATTTTAACACCATAGTTTCGTACAGTAAGCGTACTGATGATAAGCCCCTTTCTTTTACTAAAATATGCGTCCCAATCTTTTGAATTGCTGGTAAAATTATAAGCCAGCTAAAATTTGTTTGTGCTTTAAAATCAGAGATTACAATAGAAAACGGTTCTATAATTGCATTGAGCTCAGCATCAGTTGAATCTCTTGGCTCCCGCTTCGGACGGAAAATTTTACTTAAGAAGCTCATAAGTGCCTCCATTGGATTAGGTTATAATATTGCGATCCCAAAGTCGATGTTATATTAATTGAATGTGTGTTCCAATATAAGAATCAAATTATATCGTTTTTTGATCTTTCATAGTTATCTTTTTATGAAATTTAACTCGTGGTATGAACTACATTTTTATTTTGGAATTTTTAATTGAAGGAGGAGCTGTTGCGTTTGTATGAAGTAACTTTTCTTAGAGTGAGCATTTTTTGGAATATACAAATATTGTTTAGTAGTGTAATTCATACTAAGTTTCTCGCTGTTTTTTTGAGGTGGCCCCCGGATTTCGGACAGGGAGATAAGCTGGTATCGCTCTGACGAGGGGACGATATCGATGGCGAACACGAGGAAACGTTATTCGGCGGATTTCAAGGCGAAGGTGGCCCTTGAAGCG
>JAIUMW010000207.1 GCA_022565365.1 Oceanicaulis sp. | reverse complement strand
GGTGCTGCCCTTCATAGGGCTGATGCTTTTGGCCTTGCTGGTGATCGCCTTCGTGCCGGGGATCGCGCTCTACTTTGTCAACTAGGCTGCGCCGGTCAGAGGCGTCAGTCAGAACGGGCGCGCGAGGCTTCGATCAGGGCGCGGGCGCGCGCCTCGAACGCGTCATCGCGCGTCACCGGGTCGTAGCCCCGGGCGCGGAACAGGAGATAGCGGCGCTCGCGCGTGGGGCCCAGCGCGATGACGATCTCTCCGGCCGGTTCGAAACGGGCGAAGTCCCCGGCGATCAGCGCCGTCTCGCGCCAACGCGTGGACACCACCAGCACCTCGCCCTCAAACCCCGGCTCCAGCGGCCACATCGTGTCGGCGTAATTGTGCGGGGCCCCATAGCGCCGCCACATGTAGAGCGCGGCGGGGATATGCCCGCCATAGCGCTGCATCTGGTGGAAGTCATTGCGATTGTCGAACACCAGCGCCGCGACGCCGGTCTCGCGCGCGGCGTTGGCCACAGCCCGGGTGGTGGCGGGCCATTCGCGCACGCGGTGGAAGGCGCTTTCCGCGCCCGCTGCATCGGCCAGGCGCGGCGCGGCGGCCAGCGTCATCATCCCGGCGCCAGCGGCCACATGCAGCGCCACCGAGACCGCCAGCGCCCCGCGCCGCCAGCGCGGTCCGCGCAGCAGGAAGGCGACCGCCAGGATGATCCCGGCGGCATAGGCGGCGGCGCCCCAGTTGGCGTGGGCGCGGCTCCGGAAAGCCTGCCCGGCCACGATAATCAGCGGCGGGGCGGCGAACAGCGCCAGCATGAGCTCTGGCCGCGCGGCGCTCCAGCCGGGACGGTAAGCCCGGCCCGCTGCAATGATGGCGGCGATGAGGGCGATGAACATCACAGGTCCGAACACGGCGAGCTGATCGGCTGCAAACGAAGCCGCCTCGCCGGGGTTGAACATGTCCGCGCCCCAGTTGGCGTTGTCGGCGGTGTGGCTCAGCGTGGCGAAGTCATTGGCCGCGTTCCACGCCATATTCCCGCCGGCCGGCGCGGCGAACACCGCCAGCGCCAGCGCGCCGCGCCCGCTGAGCAGCGCGCGGCGCAGGGGCGCATCCACCAGCCCCCCCAGAGCGGCGCCGGCGAAGAAATAGATGGCGGCGTATTTGGCCAGGAAGGCGAAGGCGAGCGCGAGGCCGAGCATCACCGCAAACGGCCAGCCCGCCCCTTCTCGCAGCCGGACCATGGCGTAGAGCGCGCCGGCCAGGCCGGTCATCAGGGCGGCGTCGGTGGACATGATCCCCGATGACAGCCAGACCGCTGGCATCAGCACCCACATCACCGCCGTCGTGGCGCCCGTGCGCGGGCCATAGAGGCGCGCCGCGGTCAGGCCGAGCAGGCAGGCGGTGAGGGTGTGCAGGACCGGTGCGAACAGGCGCACTGCCCAGTCCGAATCACCGAACAGGCCGGTGCTCAGCGCGATCAGCCAGGCGATCATGGGCGGTTTGGAGTAATAGCCCCAGTCCAGCTCGCGCGACCACAGCCAGTACTGGGTCTCGTCGGCGTAGAGGCTGGCGGGATTGATGAACAGGGCGGCGATCCGGATCACCAGCAACAGCGCCACGGCGCCGAGCGCCCACTGGACCGCGCGGTCAGCCAGCAGGGCGGACGGGCCAGGGCTGTCTGGCGGGCTGACGGGTTTTGGCGATCGGTTCGTCATGGGCGCTTTCTGCGGTCCGGCGCCGGGCTTGTCAAAGCGCTCCCGCTCCGGCGCTGGCGAAGGCGTGGTCAAAAAGCCACGCCCCGGCCCTTTGTGAGGTTGGGGCTGTGCCCCGGTTGCGCCGATACCAACAGGCTTCCAGCAGCGGCCATGCTGCGCCGCAACAACCGATTCCCTATGTGGCAAAGCCGGATAGCACGCAGCGTGATGGGCCACTCCATCCGTGTACTTATTAACCGGCCACGAACGCTGTAACAAAAGCTTCACAATTTTGTCGTTGATCCGTCAGCGCCACCCCTTAGAGCCCCCCGTGAAGCGTCGGCGTAGTGCCGCCGCCCGCACCTGGTCGATTAGGGGAACTAAACATGGCGATTTTGAAGAAGCTCTCACTCGGAGCCTCGGCTGTCGCGCTCGTCGCGATGGCGCCGATGGCGGCCGTACATGCCCAGCAGACCTCCTCGGAGCTGCGCGGCTCGGTGGTGGACGTTAACGGTCAGCCGCTCGCCGGCGCCCGCGTCACCATCGTTCACACGCCCACCGGTTCGGCGAACGTCGCCACCACCGGCTCCACCGGCCAGTTCGTTCAGACCGGCCTGCGCGTCGGCGGCCCGTACAACCTGATGGTCAGCGCGCCGGGCTTTGACGGCGACGCGATCGAAGGCCTGACCCTGGCGCCGGGCGCCCAGCCGCCGCTGCGCATCACCCTGGCGCCGGCCACCGCCGACGTCGTGACCGTGACCGGCCAGGCGATCAGCCGCGTGGACCTGAACGCGGGCGTGGGCTCGAACTTCACCGCGCGCGATGTGGCCAACCAGCCCTCGCTGTCGCGTGACGTCATCTCCACCCTGAACCGTGACCCCCTCGCCATCTCCGGCGGCCCGAACAATCTGTCGGTCGCGGGCGTCAACCCCCGCTTCAACGGCGTGACCATCGACGGCGCGCGCCAGCAGGACAATTTCGGCCTGGGCTCGAACACCTTCGCGACCTCGCGTTCGCCCATCAATATCGACATCATCGAGTCGGTGTCGCTGGTGGCCTCTGACTACTCGGTCACCTCGTCGGGCTTCACCGGCGGCCTGGTCAACGTGACCACGCGTGGCAGCACCAACGAGTTTGACGGCGCGGCGTTCTACTACTACCGCGACCAGGACTGGGTCGGTTCGACCTCGTTCGGCGGCGAAGGCAGCTTCAGCCCGGGCGAGTTTGAAGAGAAAGAATACGGCATCTCGGTGCGCGGTCCGATCATCCGCGACCGCCTGTTCTTCTCCTTCTCCTATGACCGGTTCGAGACCGCCCGTCAGGCAGATTTCACCGCTTCGGATACGTCTAACGGTGTCGATCCGCAAATCTTCGCGGCTTTGAACACGCTGGTTCAGGACACTTATGGCATCGATATGCTGGGGCGGCCCCAGCAATTGGCTGTGCCGGAAGAAACCGAGCGCTGGTTCCTGCGCCTGGACTGGAACATCAACGACAATCATCGTCTTCAGGCGAACTACCAGCGCAGCGAAGACACGGGCATTAGCAATGTCGGTGCTCTAACCTTCCAGTCGGCCTGGTACGACACCCCCACCGTGCTGGAAAACTACACGATCCAGCTGTTCTCTGACTGGACCCCGAACCTGTCGACCGAGCTTCGCGGCAGCTATATTGATTACACCCGCGGCCAGAATTGCCGCGCGGCGAGCGATGTCGGCCTGCTTTCGTTCAACCTGAACGAAGCCAGCGTTGTTGGAACGCCGCTCGAGGGTCTGATTGGACCCAATGCCCGCACATTTACCGGAGGCTGTGACGAGTTCCGTCACGCCAACGAGTATGCGGACGAGCGTCTCCAGCTGTTCGGCAAAGCCGACTACACGTGGAACGACTTCATCTTCACGATTGGCGGTGAATACGAGAAGCTCGACGTCTTCAACGTGTTCGTGAACCGGTCGCGCGGTAACTTCTTCTTCACCGGCGCGCAGAATATCATCGACCAAGTCGCTACTGTTGACTACCGCAACGTGCCTTCCAACGACGCGAACGACGGCGCGGCTGATTGGGCTTACTCACGCTGGGGCGGCTTTGCTCAAACGCGCTGGCAAGCTCTGCCGAACCTGGAAGTGACTGCGGGTCTGCGCTACGAGCGCATCTCCACTGACGACCAGCCGACCTTCGACCCGTCCTTCGAGCCGGCTGTGGGCTTCGACAACACCACCACCACGGACGGTCTCGACCTGTGGATGCCGCGCGTCAGCTTCCGTTGGGATGCTCTGGACCGCACCTCGGTCAGTGGCGGTTTCGGCCTTTTCGCGGGGGGTGATCCGGCTGTTTGGACATCGAATGCATTCCAGGTCCCTGCAGTGCGCGCAGTTGGCGACTTTACCGGTGTGACCGGGCGCGACATTCCTCAAGCCTTGCTTGATGCGGTCGCCAACGGCACCCCGCTGGCTATCGATGCCATTGACCCGAACTTCTCCATTCCGTCTGACTGGAAGTACTCCCTGCGGGTTGAGCAGGAGTTCGACCTGGTGTTCGGCGGGTTCAACCTTGGCCGCAATTATGTGGCGACCGCTCAGGTCATCCATACGCGCAGCAAGGACGGGTTCCTGTGGCGCGAAGCGGCGCAGACCAACCAGCAGCCTTTCGCCCAGACCGGCGTGGCCCCGGACGGCCGTCCGATCTACGCCAACCTTGAATCGGAGGGCGTGTCCAACCGCACCATCCTGACCAACCAGGGCGGTGATGAAAGCACCACCTTCACCGTCTCGCTGGCCAACGAGTTTGAAAACGGCTTCGGCTTCTTCATCTCGTACGCCAACCAGGACGTGCAAATGGTGTCTGAAGGTTCGTCCTCGCGCGGCATCTCGTCCTTCCGCGGCCAGGTTAGCCCGGACATGAACAATCTGGACCCGCGGACCTCGATCTATCAGGTCGAGCACGCATTCAAGCTCGGCTTCTCGTTCGAGCGGGACTTCTTCCAGGACCTGACCACGCGGTTCGACCTGTTCGGTCAGATCAATTCGGGTTCGCCGTTCACTTACACCTTCACGAACGACGACCGGAGCTTCCAGGGCTTTGCGTTGTTTGGCCGCCCGGGCAATGGCGAACGGCCGTTTAACAACAGCCCGCTCTATATTCCCGAGGCTAATGATGCGCGTGTGGTTTACGCTTCCGGGTTCGATCTGGCTGGCTTCAACTCGTTTGTTGACGCCCAGGGGCTCACGCGCGGGCAAATCCATGATGTCAACTCGGCACGGGCTCCTTGGCAGCAGCGCTGGGACCTGCGTGTCCAGCAGGACCTGCCGGGCATTCCGGGCCTGGACCGCTTCGTGGGCGACAACCGCTTCAAGCTGGTGCTGGACATTGAAAACGTCCTGAACCTGCTGAACGACAGCTGGGGCACCAGGGTCAACGCGCCGAACAACGGCCAGCGCCCGCTCGTTCGCTCCGATCTGGTTCGTACAGACGACGTGAACAACATGGGCGTTGACGCAGCTCCGGCCCTGACCGGTGATGCGCCGCGCACCGACTGTCTGGTGGCGTCTGACTGTCAGTACCGGTTCACCCGCTACGATAGTGGTGCTGCGGTCACCGGCTTCCGGTCCAACCCGGGTTCGGTCTGGTACGCCCGCATCGGTCTGCGTTACGAGTTCTAATCGAACCTGTAACCGCCGATTGGCGATGTGACTATCGGGGGCGGCTCGTGAGAGCCGCCCCTTTTGTTTTAACCTCTCCATGCTAGGCGTGAGGGGGATCCTGTCTTGCCCGGAGCCGTCTGCTGACCGCCTTGCGCGTCCCCCCCGAG
>JAIUMW010000206.1 GCA_022565365.1 Oceanicaulis sp. | reverse complement strand
CTTTGAGGGCGTGTTGATCTCGCTCTACAGCTTATCCTAAAAAGAACTCAACCAGACCATCGAGGCGGCAGGCAATCGCAATTTCACCAACTCGGCCCGCTCCCTGCCCCGCCTGCGCGCCATGGCCTGGCTGGACTGGAGCGCGGGCGCCTGGAGTGCGCGCCTGCAGACCCGCCACATCGCCGCCTATGACAATGATGAAGGCGCGGGCGGGCGTGTGGGCGCCTGGACAGTGGCCGACCTTCAGGCCGGCTGGCGCGGCGAAGCCCACGGGCGCGGCTATCAGGTGACCATTGGCGCGCTCAACATCACCAATGAGGCCGCGCCCTCCGTGCCGACCCCGCTGGGCTATGACACCAAGGTGCATGATGCCCGCGGGCGCATCGCTTATCTGCGTCTGGCGGTGACGGGCTAGAAGCTGCGCGTCAACGCCACATAGGTTTAGACCACGTCGCTGGAATCCGGCGCGCCCGGCGCATTGCGGGCGAAACGACCCTTGGCGAGGTAGGCCGCGCCCGCTTCCAGACGCGTATTGAGCGAGGCGAAATTGTAACCTGCATAAGCGTCCGCCACGATCCCGATCCGGCGTCCGCTCTGGCCCGAAGCATCGCGCAGACCGGCGCGCGTCCAGCTGTCTTCAGCTACGGCCAGCCGGGCTTCCTGGACACGCGCCTGGAAATCGACCGGTCCGCGACGGCTCTGATAGCGCACGCCCGTTGTGATCAGGTTCTCGCGCCCGATCGGGCCGAAAATCGCGGTCGGGCCGAAATCACCCCGGCGCCCGCCATACATGGAATTGAAGCGGTTAAAGTCCCCGCCCGCGCGATCTCCGCTGGCATAGACCAGCTGAACGGAGAGCCGCGTGCGCCAGTCATCTTCGAACGTGTAGCCGGCCACCAGATGCACCATCCCCGCCTTGATGTCCTGGCGTCCGCCCGCCACTGGCCGGGATCCGGTCTGGAAAATCGCTTCCGCCTCGAAGTCGGCGCGGCCCGGGCGGGCGGCGCGCAGCAGGCGCGCGCCAGGCGCATAAGTGTCGGTTCCGTTGGCGTGGTTGAGCCCGAACAGATAGGCCTCCGCCACCATGCCGCCCGGCAGATTGGCCCGCGTCAGATGGGCCGCCCAGAACCGGGTGTCCCAGTCCACCTCATCCTGACGGGCGGTATTGTTGAGCAGCGCATTCCGGTCACGCGGCAAAATCGGTACGGGCGAGCCGTAGAATGCATCGAGCGCCCAGTCTTCATTGAGCTTGTGACCCAGACGTGCGCCAACAAAGCTGTTGGGGGAGTTCACATAGCCGTTCTGTGCGGCAAGGCGGCCCGACCCAATGGACATATTGTACCGGCCGAGCTGAACTCGCGTGCCTTCGGCCGGACGCACGACAACATAGGCTTGGTAAAGCTCGACAGCGTTGACCGAGCTGGCCGGCAGCACCGAACCGGAATCGGTCAGCCAGGTGCGCGCATCGAGAAGCTCGGCGCCGAAAGTCACAGGTCCGGCGTCGTACTCGCCGAGAATGCGGATTCTCCAGCTGGCGTGCTGGTCAGACCCGGTGCGCCCGGCGCGGTAGGGCGCGCTCAGCGTTTCATGGCGCAGCCTGACCGAGCCGGTCACCCGGAACGCGCTCTGCGACGCCTCTTCGCCCGATGCCGCCGCCGGAGCGGACAGGATGAGGCCAGACGTAAATACCGATGCAGCAAGCGTCGCCGCGTTCAAGCTTTTCATTTTTTTCCCCTTGATCCAACCCGGTTTTCGCTTGTTACGCTTCCTTGCATTGCAACCGCGTTAATCATGTGCGCGCCTGGAACAGTTTTCACATTCACCCTTTGCGGCGCGCGATCAGCGGCGTACATGGCGCCCATGCTGTTCCTGACGCCGCTCCACCTGCCCAAAGGCCCCCTGATGGCCGTCGACCCTGGCGCCAAGACGCTGGGCGTCGCGGTGTGCAATGGCGAGCGCACGCTGGTGACGCCGCTGACCACGATCTGGCGCACCAAATTCACGCAGGACGCCGCCGCCCTGCTCAAGCTCTATGACGAACGCAGCTGCGCCGGCCTGGTGGTCGGGCTGCCGCTGCACATGGATGGCGGGGACGGAAAGCGCTCCCAGTCGGCGCGCTCTTTCGTGACCAATCTGTTGCGCGTGCGTGATTTGCCGGTCTGCTATCAGGATGAGCGCCTGACCACGTTTGACGCGTCGGAGCGCCTGTCAGAGGCCGGGGTGAAGCTGCACGAACAAAAAGCCCGCATCGACGCTGAAGCCGCAGCGAGCATATTGCGCGCAGCGCTGGACGAGATCGAACGCGGCGGAGCCGCTCCGTGAACGCGTTGACCGCGGCGCTGATCCCGGTATTTGGCGTCATCATGCTGGGCTGGGTCTTGCGCCGGTCAAACCTGGTGCGCGCCGAGCTATGGGGCGGGATCAACCGGCTGAGCTATCAGGCCCTGCTCCCGGCCCTCCTGTTCAGCACCATCGCCACGGCCGATTATGACGGCCTGCCCGCCGGGCCCTTCCTGATCGCGGTGACGCTGGGCTTTGTGGTGATGGCGATCGTCTCCATGGCCTTCAAGCCGCTGATTCATGACGGCCCCGCCTTCACCAGCCTGTTTCAGGGCGGGGTGCGCTGGAACGGGTTCGTGCTGCTGGCGCTGGCCGCACCCGCCTTCGGGGCGGAAGGCGCAGCGCTCGCCGCCCTGGTGTTCGCCCCCACCGTGCCGCTGATCAATGTGATGTGCGTGGCGGTGCTCTCCATATGGGGCGCCCATGACGAGCCGCCGGATTTCGCACGCGTCGCCCGGCGCATCGCCGCCAATCCATTGATCCTGGGCTGCCTGGCAGGGCTGGCCGCGAATGTCAGCGGCGTGTTTCAGGACGGCTTCATCGCCGATACCGCCGCTTTGGTGGGCCGCGCCGCCCTGCCCCTTATCCTGCTGACCATTGGCGCAGGGCTTGATTTCTCGGCGCTGCGCGCGCGTCCGGGCATACTCACGCTTGCAGTGGCGCTGAAACTCATCGCCGCGCCGCTGGCCTTCTATGCGCTGGGCCTGGCGTTCGGCGTGGAGGGCGTGGCGCTGGCGGTTCTGGTGGCGGTGGGCGCGACGCCGGGCGCCGCCGCGTCCTATGTCCTGGCCAGCGAAATGGGCGGCGATGCACGCCTGATGGCCGGCCATGTGACGGCGACCACGCTGCTCGCCTTCATCGCCATGCCGTTCTGGGTCTGGATGGCGGGCGGATGAGCATGCTGATCGCCTCGGCCTTCGCGCCCGTCTTCGCGATGATTGCGCTGGGCTGGGGCGTGCGCGCCAGCGGGCTGATGGGCCGCGATCTGTGGGGCGGGGTCAACGCGCTGAACCACCGCGTCCTTTTGCCGGCCTTCCTGTTCGTGCTCATCGCCCGCGCCGAGTTTGGCGAGGCGGGCGCCGCGACGCTGGCGGGCGCCTCCACGCTGGGCTCGCTGATCATGATTGCGCTGGGCTTCGCTGCAGCCCGCCTGCTCAGGCTGAAAGCGGCTGAAACCGCAGGTCTCGTGGCCGTCGCGGCGCTGTGGAACCTGGTGCTGACCATGGCGCTGGCCCAGCGACTGTTCGGGCCGGACACCGCCGGCGCCGCGGTGGTGCTGCCGGGCGTGCTGCTGGGTGCTGGCGCGGCGGTGGCTGGTTTCGCCATCAGCCAGGGTGCGGGCCCGCAAGCGGCGCTGATGCGCATGGCGCGCGATCCGGTGCTGATCGCTTGCGTGGCCGGGGTCGCAGCCAATGTCGCAGGGCTGGCGCGTCTTCCGGCCTTGCTTACACCGCTGGAGCTGACGGCGGCGGGGTCCATGGCGGTGATCCTGCTGGCCATGGGCGCAGGTCTTGATTTTGCAGCCCTGAAGGGCCGCCTGCGCGCGCTGGCCGCTGCCGCGCTCCTGCGCAGCCTGATCTCGCCCGCGATCTATCTGGGCCTTGCGCTCGGCTTCGGCCTGCGCGGCGAGGAGGCGGCGCTGCTGGCGCTGGCGGGCGGTGCGCCGGCTGCGGCTGTGACCTATGCCTTCGCCGCCGACTTCAAATGCGAGCCGGGCCTGGTGGCGGGCATGATCACGCTGACCGTGCTGACCAGCGCGCTGACCCTGCCGCTTGTGACGGCGCTGGCGTTGATGGTTTGAGGGTCGCCCCGGTGCTAGCCGCGCCGGGCGATCAGGATGTGGCAGGCCGTCTTCAGCACCAGCGGCCTGTCGGAGCCGCCGGCATGGGCCTCGCTTCGCGACAGGGTCACGCGCTTCACCGTTTCAAGCTCCTCGGGCGTACAGGCGCCGAGCAAGCGGCTCATCACCGGATTACCTTGCATCGCCCCCCACATCGCCTGCGCTGACGGCACAGCCAGCGTGGCGGCGCATTCGATCACCTCAGCGTCCACGAAAGGCGCGGCGCCGCAGATTTCCGCTTCCAGACCCTCCCGGGTCATCAGGGCGCGCCAGTCCGGCGCCGCGCCGCTTTCGGTCAGCCGGGCGGGCAAGGACTCCATCATGGCTTCCATCTGGAACCGGGCCAGCTCGTTAAACTCGGGCAGGCGCCAGACGCATGTGGCGAACAGCCCGCCGGGCTTGAGCACGCGCGCCGCTTCACGCCACCCGGCCAGCCGGTCGGGAAACAGGAAGATGCCGAACGCCGAGAACGCGGCGTCAAAGCTGGAATCGTCAAAGCCGAGATCCTGTCCGTCGCGCACCGCGCATTCGACCACATCCGCCAGCCCTGCCGCTGTCACCGCCTTTTGCGTCAGCGCGATCATGGCGGGAGAAAAATCCGTCGCTGCGACCCGCCCTCCGCCCCGCGCCGACAGCGCGCGCCCCGCCGCCAACGCCAGATCTCCGGCCCCGCAGGCAATATCCAGCACCTGCGCCGCCGATGGCAGGCGCGCCTCGACCATCTTGACCATCGTCTGGCCCACATAGCCTGTCAGCGGCGCGAACAGGCGCGCATAGTCGGCGGCGTTATCGTCCCAGGCCTGTGCAGGGGTGCGAGCCATCGCGTCCATCAGCGTCCTCCCAGGGTCAAACCGGGACCCGCGCCCGATCAGGGGAGTTATATCATAACATCGAGTCTGGAGATGCAATGGGCGCGTCCCCCTTCGCCTTCGGCGAGACATCCTTCGCTCGAATGAGACTTTGAGGCTTGCCCAGCCGAAGCTCGCGAAGCGAGAGAGGGCACAATATCAAAATCGGCGCTTCGCGAAGGCTCGCCCGGATCCTGATTTCAAATACGATTCAAAGTTATGAGCACGCTGAGCATCGTCAAACGCGATGTAGGTTCTCAGCCTCCAGGGGCGAAATTTCGAAGTATGACGAACCTGGCCCTGATTATGGGCTGCCAGCCTTTTCCGCAGGTCCCTTGTCACGCCGACATAGTGGTGGAGACCGCACAAGCTCTCGAGGATATACACGTAATGCATGCGCCCCTCCCCTGAGACGGGAGATTAGCAATGCGTCACTGCTACGTCATCAGTCCGCCTTCGCCTAAAGGCTTCGGCGAGACATCCTTCGCTCGAATGAGAAGTACGGG
>JAIUMW010000205.1 GCA_022565365.1 Oceanicaulis sp. | reverse complement strand
CACATTGGGATTCACAACATTAGGAGGGCGAGGCACAAATTGCTTGGGCAATCCAAGACTAAGGCCGCCTGTGATGTTGTTGTTATCAAGTAAGTACTCGTAAATTTGGTTGTTGATATCTGTGTGCACATAGAAAAAATACAAGCCGTTTAAACTTGGCGCCAAAAATGTACCCGACCGTAGGATAGAGTCGCCAGGGGCCAAGGTTCCGGTAAATGGTAAGGCCGAAATCAACGAAGTTGAAGGACCTCCAGCAGAGCTGACTGTCGAAATAAACAACCTGTCAGCAAAACTACCGGAAGTAGGCCCATTGCCTTGGTTTTTTACCGTCCACTGTACCGTGTAAATACTATCTGCAAAAATGGAATCAACCTGTGGTAAAATAACTTGGGTCACCACCAAATCTGCGTATGGCGATAGGGAAATGTTTGAGGCCGCTGGGCTTCTGCTCAGGTTGTTGTTGTTAAATACAAACTCGTACACCTCATCCCTAGCATTGGTCTTTACATAAAAATAATACGGGCCACTGATGCCTTGAGGCAAGGTTACCGTAAAGCTTTGCGTGTAACTCATGCCTGGGTTAAATGGCGTGCTTCCGGCAAAGTAAGTCCTATTGGTGAGGAAAGTAGCCGTATTTGGGTCGAAAGTTGGAGCCGTAGACATCCAAACAGAATCTGTCCACCGATTTACGGTTGGTGCAGATGCCCCTTGATTGGTGACAACATACTGAATGTTGAATGGTGTGCCTGATGAACCGGTTGGCGGCACTACAATGGAGGAAACAACCAAGTCTGGCGGCGGTGTCAGCGTAATATTGGTCGATACCTCTGTACCAGTTATGTTATTTAATTCATAAGCTCCTTCAAAGATGTTGTCATCACAATCACACATCACGTGGAACCAATAAGTTCCAATCAAGAATGGCGGCAGTGGAAGGACCACCGTAGTGGTTCGTGTGCTGTCTTTGAGCAATGGCCCATTCATAAATTGAGAATTGTTTACCCTTGGGAAAATCCGAACCGCGTTTGCGGGATCATACATGCTGTCTGTAGAGTAATAGAAACAGTTGCGCCACTGTCTAGCGGGTACATCTGCTTGTCCGGCATTCTTGACGGTAAAGATGAGTGGCAGGTCATTGCCACTAAAGGTTGCAACTGGAGCCCCAACAGACTGCACGATTAAATCCGGGTGCGGAGAGGGAATAATCACCAAGGTGTCAAAAGCGTGGTTGTTATCCTCGCGAAGTTCCGCAATCCCAGTATGGGAAGTATGTCTGAGGGCACCTAACGGACAGTTTCGGCCCGGCACATTGCACAAGTATGCATCCCCGTTGTCAGTGACAACAAAAAGAAACACGGTACTCAAAATATTGGCAGGAAGCTGAACTTGAACCGTATTGGTATAAGACTGGCCAGTATCAAGGAAAGTTAAATTCTGAATAGTGGCTAGTAATATATCATCGCTAGCATGCAGGTCCTCGTCTGTGGAAATGTAAATCCTATCGTTCCAAGAAGCCGATCCAGTGGTATATTCTCCGATATTTTTTACACGATAAGTTACGCTTATTTGCGTGCCGGACATGGCAGAAGATGGCGCAATTAATGTATCAATCAAAAGATCTGGCAATGACCTAACAGTAAAGCGAAAAGTATCACTTTCTGTGTGCAAACAACTATTTTTGGCCTTTACTTGCCATAAGTACTCTTGTCCAATATCTAATGCATTTTGATGTGTGTAATTAATTCCCACATTATCTGCCGTTGGATTAATTGGTTTAGGAGTATTTGCTTTCCACAAAAAGAAATCATATGTTAAAGTATTTACTGACGGATTCCATGAAAAAACAATTGGTACAGGAATGTTTAGTGTCCCGTTCTGTGGGTTAAGACCACTAGGTTTAGTTGGGCTAAGGATTTGCTGAACTTCTATCGTTAACGAGTCTTGGACATAACAGCCAAAGAGGCTTTGATAAGTAACATAATAGGTCGTTGTAACGTTTGGTGCCACAGTAATGGAATAAGTAGAATCACCTGTGGACCAACTTCCAAATCCAAAATCACGAGCTGTGAGAACTATTGAATCCCCAACACAAATAGGAGTAGGCCTATTTTGAATTATACCATCATTACGCAATTGGATTTGGATAGAACCAAATATCTTTAAATGGCACACCGAACCTGAATCATTGTTCATTATGGAATATAAACCCTCATTTTTCACATAAATTGAATCCCCGATTGCGCCATTTGACCAAATATAGTTTCCCCCTGGAATTGAAGAATACAATAAAATAGAATCTCCTTTACAAATAATGGGTGATGTGTTATTGGTAAGTAATAATGGCGTAGCTGCTGGTTTATAAACTGTAACCAAGATTGAGTCGTTGCTTGTACAGCCATCTAATGAAGATGCTGCTATAAAGTGATATTTAGTCGAGTCGGCAATAAATTCATAATGTGAACCAGAAACATTATTATTCCAGAAATAGTTATTTACTCCAGAATCACGAATAATCACAGTATCTTGTTCACAAACAAATTGTCCTCCCTTTAAAAAATTCAGTGATAAATTAACGGGTGCATTCAAAATAGCAGACTTCTGAATTGTATCATTGATCCTGTTTAAATCCAAAGGCAAATCATGATAAACAGAAATATCAGCAAAACCTCCTCCATAAGTCTTGAATTTACCCACTATTATGGTGTCTGTTTCGCCTGGTTTTAAGGTGTCTAAATAAAATATTGAAAGTATTTCATTATAACCACCAAAAATTTTAGAAGTAATTTCTACATGAGAGATTGGCTGTAAACCATTATTATAAACAACAACAACAATATCAGTACTATCTTGCCAACAATTACCCAAGGATAATGGTCTTATTGCCTCGGAAATGGCTAAATCATATTGAAAAGGCAAGCAAACCTTAAAAGCTCCGCTAGTGTCTGATAAGACACTACTGCCTGAAATACTACATAAAGTCTTAATATAAATATCTATGCATTGTCCTGGCGAAAGGTTATTAATTGTAAATGCCCCTAAGGAAGTGCTGTCAATATTGCCAGAACCTAAAGTAAATCCTTCATTTCCCCATTCTATATGATATGACGCCCCTAGAAAGCCGTTTAAAATATTAAACGAAATTAAAGTATCTAAAATCGATGTAAAACTAATATTTGGAGCTGGACATGGCGGAGGGGGAGAAAACTCAAATGCTCCGGGATCTGGGGTTTGACTCCTCGATACTCCTAAGAAGTCAACATCCGTCATTCCACTAATACTAGCTCCAATATCGTTAAGTTGTAAGTTTGTTGGCACTAATATTTCACCTTGTGTATTAGCAAATTCAGGATCTGCAAAAACCGAGAAACTATCCCATAAAAAGCCATTGTTGGATTGCCATGTTTGAAAGGTTGGAAAAACAGTGCTTCTAATTGCAAAACTCGTATTTCCTTGCTGATTGTTAAAATAGTAAGCGTTATTATTAATTGATAAATTAACACTTGCCTGATTAAAATTATAAACAAAATTATTTGATGACCCTGAATTGTCTAAATAAAAAATATTATTGAGCAAATTAAATTGATTAACAGTTCCGCCGAACTCAATAATAGAAAAGACTCCGGGACTTGGCAAAGTGTTCTTTACGAAGAGCGTATTTTGAATGATATTCCAATGGCTTGTATTAAAAACCGATATCATCCCACCAGCGCCGATTCCGTTTAAGGAATAAAATACATTATTAAAAAACAGATTAGGGTTCGAGGCAATAGCTGTAGCATTATTAAATGAAACTATCCTTGGGAATCGATTACCCGAAACAACTGTATCTGGAATAAAAAAAGTATTATTAAATATCTTTGCATCTTGGTGTTGTGAAACAAAAATCAAACCTCTCAAAGATCTATTTAAAACAAACTGATTATTACTAATTTCAACATTGTTTTGCCTCCAGGATTCAACTCCAAATATCACATTCTCAATCCTGTTTTCGATTACCTTATTTCCAGAAACAGAACTTAAACTATTGATTCTTACTCCGTAATGCCCTCCAATAATGGTGTTATTTGATAAAGTATTTGAATGGGGGTTAAATAAGAATAAATCAGTATTGAATCCAGAGCTCACATTTATACCAATATGTGTGGGATTTGTGAGCATAGTAGGAATCTCAATAGTTGAATTCTTTATAACTATATTATTAGCATCCTCTCGTAGCCAAATCCCTGCTCCAATACTTTGGCCGGTGGCTCGCACAACAAGGTTATCAACAGTAATGAATCTAGCACCATTAATCGTTATTGTGGCAGGACTTAAATTACTGGTTTCAAATTCTATTATCTCTCCATTACCATTAATCCTAACTGAACTCATAGAGTCAATACTAGAATGGTGATTGATGGTAAACGACTCATAATAAGGCCCACTACCTGAAACAACATTTATAATAACAGGCCCAGCAACCCCTGCACAGTTCAACCGGTCAACAAAATCCTTAAAACTTTTAAAATTACTACCAGCGGTAATTCCATTTTGATTAAGTGTATAGACTCCACTTGGAATTGGCATACTTAATACAAAGATCTGTACAGGTGACGAAACAGCAAATTGATTACCACAAGAAACCACTAACCGATACCAAGTACTACTCGAATTTGGCGAAGTAGAATAATTTAGGGTTGTGGCACCAAGTATATTGGTGTAGATAAGGTTATCTGTGGAAATTTGCCACTGAAATTGTTGGCCTAATCCAAAAGCCAATCCTGTAGCACTAAGTGCTATACTGTCACCCAAGCAGACACTATTTTTATTAGATAAGGCAGCGCTCACAAACGCTCCTGTACAGGGAGTTGGTTGCAAAACTTGAATATTGAAGTCAATGGTAGTCCCCTCCCAAAAAGTATCACATGGACTAGCAATCAAGTTACTGTAAAAATCAAACCCCCTTTGAACAACCCTTAAAGTCGTGTTGCCAATAACTGCATTCAATGGCACTGTAAATGTATAGGTGTCCGCATGCGGCTCTATTTTTTCGCTCGTTGACCCAATAAGTTCTAAAGCATCAAAAACCCCGTCTTGGTCCCAATCAATGTATGCTGCTCAATCGCTGTAATAATTGAAATCACAATTGCCAAAAACAATAGAAAGCGAGTACGTACCTCCAAAAATTAAATTTGCACTTTGATTGGTCGTTTGATTATTGATACCACTTATGCCTGGACAAATTTGCGTATAATTGATGTTGGCCGTTTCTCCAAACAACTGAACAGTTTCAATTTCACTTCCATAACCAATCAAAGGCCCCCCTTGGCAATAGATGGCCTGAGAGTTTCCATTAAAAAACATGAGGAAAAAAAAGCTAAAAAAGATAAGTCTCATAAACATTTCCACTTTAAAATATTGGCACTTAGCAATATTCAATTCACCCCCCTACATACAAATTCCCCTTCTGTAACCACTACCGTCTGGCTGGAATTCAAATCTTTTGCTACGAAGTTGAATTTTCCTGACAATACTTTTTTGTCTGCATCAAAAGCAGTGAT
>JAIUMW010000204.1 GCA_022565365.1 Oceanicaulis sp. | reverse complement strand
TTATAAGCAATGGAATCATTACAAATCTAAACTTTATACTAAGGATGAAATAAATAAACTATTTGATAAGCTATTTAAAGATTAATTTTTACTGAAATAATATGAAAATACTTTTGTGGGCGAATGGTGGTTCTTCTATTAATAGATATTGGGGGACTGGTAGAAATGCGTACAAGCTATACAGTAAGAACATAGATAAAAGTATAGAAATTGTACAAGCGCATGGGATTAATAAATTAGATGTAGATAAACAAATTTTTAAAAATGAGATATTTATCTCTAATTATGAGTCTAAGTCTATGTATTCTAGATTCATGTTTTTATATCGATCTAATAAATGGATAAAGGATAACTATAGAAATTATGATGTCTTTCATGGGTTAGGAGCATTTGAAGCTACTTTTACGGCAGCATATAAATTTTCAAAACTAGGGAAACCTGCTTTTATACATTTAACAGGTGATCAGGCAGCATTTTTAAATAACTCAAAAATCTCACGTTTACTTGGTTTACCACAAAGAAGAATCAGAAGAGCTAACGAGATTACTGGCTATATTGCAAACAGTAAAGCTATGGTTGAAATGTTAAAGAATGTAGGTGTAGATGACGAGAGAATACATAATATTCCTAATCATGTAGATGTATCGTTATTTAATCAAGTAAACGAAACTGAAAAAAAGGTAATTAGGGAAGAACTTCATATACCCAATAGATTTACTGTTATTTTGGTTGGTGGTTTGAGTTATAGGAAACGTACAATAGAATTAGCCAGGGCCTGTGGTAATTTGATTCAACGTGGTTTGAATATGAATTTATTGTTAGTTGGACCAGATCGAGAATCTGGCAAAGTCAAGAATTGCATCCTGAAATACTGCAATGAATTTAATTTAGGAAATCATATTAAACTAGTTGATTATGTTTCTAATCCATTAAAGTACTATCAAGCATCCGACTTATTTGTACTAGCATCTAAACACGAGGGTATGTCTGGTGCGCTAATTGAAGCAATGGCTGTAGGGTTGCCGAGTATCGTAACAAAAATTTCAGGTTCTGAGGATTTAATAAAATCAGGTGAAAATGGACTATTTACAGATGGTAGTACTCAAGACATTGAAAAACAAATATTAGTATTCTATAACGATCAAAAATTTCGCATTAGAGCAGGTAATATAGCTAGACAATATATCGTAGACAATTGTTCAACAGAAGTAGTTCTAAAACAACACCTAAAACTCTTTAATCAACACATGTAATATATCTAAATATCGTTTATTCTTTACAAAAATAAATAAGTATGTAATTGATAAACATGTGATATTGTTAACATCTAAAATGTTGGATTGCTCTATATTATTTTGTGCCTATTTATGATTATCAAATTTATTTTTTAATAGTCTTTACATTATGGATAATTTTGTTTTTAGTGCAAATAATCAGGTTAGTATAAGCAAATTCAATATTGCATTATTAGTTTCGGTTTTATATTTACTAGTAGCGGTAGTAACAAAAAATAGTTTTCTCTTGATTGGATTTATTCCAATAATTGCATATAGCTCGTACTATGATATTAGGCTCGGGCTTATGTTATTAATTATCATATTGCCGTTTCAACCTGTAGTTGGTAATATATTGGTATTTCATTCATTCTCTGCTGTATTTATGATTGTGTACCTAGCTAAAGTGGTAAGTGGAAGAGAGTCTATCTATAAAAGTGTGTTTGGAATTCATCTTTCTCTTTTGATTATTGTCGCTATTGTGGCATCATTTATTTCTGGATATTTTAATCATATACTAGCCAGTGGCATCTTCTTCATATATTATTTTATTGCATTTTCTGTTTCACAACAAATAATAAAATCAAGACAAAATGTATTCTTAGTTACAAATGCATTGATTTTGTCTGGGATTTTGATGTATATATTCGCTCTTGTAAGTGAAGTCGATGATACATTGATGGCAATTGGAAGAGTCGGAATTGGTGAGAATGTACGACCACTAGCTAATACTGTAGCTATTGCAATTGTAATGCTAATTTCCATATATCAAAAAAAATATATAAATGGTATAAGCGAAAGAAACATCATAAAACAAGTTGTTCTAGTTGATAAAATTAAATGGTTATTAGTAGTAGTTCTTTCTTTAAGTTTAATGTCAACTGTATCAAGAGGGGTTATAATATCCGTTTTGGTATTTATTATTAGTTTGTTGATTATTATCACATTTTCGAGTATCGGAAAATACCGTATAAAGAGTATTGTTAAAGGCACAATTAAGGTTGGTGTAATATCTTTAATTTTAACGTTTGTTGCGTTGGATAATAGAGTTGCTGAAAGTATTATTGAGACATTTAATATAAATACAGATGTAATAAATAGTAGATTTAGTGACCGAAATGTAGAAGATGGTTCTGGTATTAGGTTAGAAATATGGAGAGCTGGAATGTCTGGTTTACAAAGTTGGGAGTATTTGTATGGATATGGGATTCTAAGCTTCAGAGAACTAGCACGTAAAAACGGATATGATCATTATTCACATTCAGTTTTTGTTGATACATTTGTAACAACAGGTTTGATTGGTATATGTATTCTTTTATCTCTTTTTATACATATAATATATCATTCAATAAGGTCACATAATGTAATTATTTTGTCAATTGTGATATTTGTAATATTAAATTACATAACTCATGGTGATATGCTAGCTAGAGGATTTTGGTTGTTATTGGCAATTTGTATTGGTTTGGTAAGTAGTCGACATTATATATATAACAATAATTAGGTTTATGAAAGTGTTACACATCACTAATGACTATTCAGGTTCTAATGTTTATAAAAATTTAATATTGAAGTTGGATAATATACAAGTGAAACAAATTGTTTATTCACCAGTGAAGAGCCCCGCTTTAATTGGTAAAAATGCAATTACATTTATTGAAAGTGAATCACAACTAATCTATTCTCATATTCTAAATAATTCAATTGATAAAGTTTTTTATGCAAGAAAAATATCTAAGATTGTTGTTGATATTGAGTCAAGAATTGAAATAGACAAAATTGACATAATCCATGCGCATACGTGGTATAGTGATGGCGGGGTTGCATATGTTTTATCCAAAAAATACAATATTCCATATTTAGTGACAATTAGAAATACTGACATAAACTACTTTGAAAAGTATATGATTCACAAAAGAGTCTATGGGAGAAAAATATTATCGGATTCAAACTATGTTATCTTAGTTGCTGCATCATACAGAGAAAAGCTATTTAAAAAATCATTTAAGGTATTTAACAATTTGATTAAAAGTAGAGTAAAAGTAATTCCGAATGGTGTTGATCCTTACTGGATTGAGAATGCCGTTAATAAAAAGCAGAATACTAATAAATCAATATTTAGAATATTATATATTGGAAAATTTACCCAAAATAAGAATGTTGTAAATTTACAATATGCAACGGCTCAGCTTAACTCAAATGGTATCATTGCTCACCTTGATCTGATTGGTGGAGGGGGAGATGCTCATGAAACTATATTGGATGTTACAAATACATATTCTCACTTTATGACATATCATGGAACGGTCTATGAATTAGATAAACTAAAATATCATTATGAACAAGCAGATATATTTGCAATGCCATCTAAGCATGAAACCTTCGGTTTAGTTTATGTTGAGGCGTTGCTGCAGGGGCTTCCTATATTATTTACGAAGAATGAAGGAATTGATGGACTATATGATGAAAGAATAGGTGAGAAAGTTGAATGTGGCAGTGTGGTTGAGATACGTGATAAACTATTGATGATGATTAATAATTATGACTCATATTGTATTCCAAAAGAAAAAATACTTAAGAATCATGATTGGGTATTAAATGCCAAAATATATCAAGATTTATACTTTAACATATGAAATTGATATACTTACATCAATATTTCAAGTTTCCAAAAGAGGCAGGTGGTACAAGATCGTATGACTTAGCAAAATCATTTTTAAAACATGACGTTGATGTTGTAATCGTTACCTCTACTTCTGATATCAAGTATAAAACTAAAAAACGTTGGGTTATAATCGAAGATGAAGGCTTAGTTATTCATTACATATATATCCCTTATAACAATAAGTTTTCATATTTTAAACGTATAGAATCTTTTTTGAAGTTTATTTGGTTCTCGTGTTTTCATATTGTAAAAATTAAAGCTGATGTTGTGTTAGCAACATCTACACCATTAACTATCGGTTTGCCCGCATTGATAAAGCGATGGTTTAGTAAAACACCATTTATATTTGAGGTTCGTGATGTTTGGCCAGAGGCTGTAATTGCTATTGGAGCTATTAATAATGTTTGTGTCAAAAAAATATTATATTGGTTCGAATACATCATTTATAAAAATGCATTTACTATAGTTCCCTTATCAAATGATATGCAAAAATCAATTGTAAATCGTTATCCTGTATATGCACACAAAACTGATATAGTTATTGAAAATATTTCTGAAGTAAATCGTTTCCAGTCAGCAGATAAGGTATACTTAGTTGAAAATATTCTTAATTTAAAACCAAGATTCATAGTGTTATATGCAGGAACATTTGGACTAGTAAATGGCCTACACAAAGTTGTAGAATTAGCTGAAAAAACTTTGCAAATTGATAAAGAACTAGTGTATGTCTTACTTGGTGACGGGTCGGAAAAAGAAAAGATCATACAACTCGCTCAGGATAAAAAAATACTAAATATAAACTTCTGTATATTAGATTCAGTACCAAAAGCTGATTTGCCAATTTGGTACAATACCGCCAGTATGGGTTCATCATTTGTAATTAATATTGAGGAATTGTGGGCTAATTCTGCAAATAAGTTCTTTGATACTTTGGCAGCTGGAAGACCTATTTTAATTAACCATCTAGGGTGGCAAGCCGAAGTGATTCGTAAATATAATGTGGGTTTTGTATTACCCCACGTTATAACTGATGAAGTAGCTCTTCAATTTGTTGAGTATTCAAAAAGTAAAGAAACTCAGCTACTCCAGAAAAAAAAAGCTTTAATTCTTGCTAAAGAAGAATATAGTTTAGAGAAAGCAACTCAAAAGTATTTAAAAATATTTGCAAGGGTAAGTTCAAATTTTAGTGATTTTACAAAGAAATCGATTATGAAATGATAAAGCGTTTAATTGATATAATTCTCGCGCTCTTTGGGCTAATCATATTGTTGCCTTTTTTATTTGTTCTTGGAATAATAGTAAAAACAAAACATGGTAGCCCTATTTTGTTTAAGCAAGAGAGGCCAGGCTTTAAAGGTAACCCGTTTTTTTTTTATAAGTTTCGAACAATGTCCAATCATAAAGATTGGGATGGCAACTTACTTCCCGACGCTGACCGGTTAACACCATTTGGTGATTTTCTAAGAAGAACAAGTCTAGATGAATTGCCCTCGTTAGTTAATGTACTGAAGGGAGATATGAGTCTAGTAGGTCCTCGGCCATTCCTTATGCAATATATTCCATTATACAACGAGTTTGAGAATAGAAGACATGAGGTGAAGCCTGGTATTACAGGATGGGCTCAGGTTAATGGTCGTAATTCGATATCGTGGGA
>JAIUMW010000203.1 GCA_022565365.1 Oceanicaulis sp. | reverse complement strand
ACCCTGCCCCTCACAACACCTCCGTCGCCGAAAAGCGACGGGGCGGATCACGCTGCGCCGGCTTCTGGAAAAACCCAACCGTCAGGCGAAACGGGCAATTGATCAGACCGCGATGCATAAAGGCGGCGAGCTTGGCTCGCTGGTCGGATAGAATCAGCTATAGAGATAGCGGGCAAAGGCGCGCGGGTTCAAGGCTTTCCGGGTGTGGGATGCGCTTTACCTTCACGATACACCACCAGCCCCGCCGCGCGCAGCTTGGCTTCGGCCCGCCAAGCCCGTGTTGCACCCCAGCCCATAGCGCTTGCCATCGCGCCGTAGGTTGCAGGCCCGTGAAGGCGCAGCCGGTCGAGATATGCGCCCGCGTCGGGGTCAAGCCCATCGGCCCGAGCCGGGGGCATGGGTTCCGATTCTAAGCGCAGGGGCGTTGCTACACTTGCTACATCCGCTACACGGGGCGGGGGTGCGGCCTGTTTTGTAGCAGGTGTAGCGGATGTAGCAGGGGGTGCCCCCGCGATTTCCGCAAGCTTGGCGTGAGCGTCAAACCACATCCGCGCCCCCTTTCACGATGCGCCAAGCTTCGGCCCGAGCCGCGCCGCGCACAACGGTTCCAGCTTCGAGCGGCGAAAGCCACCCATGCTTTTCGAGAATGCCGATAGCGGCCCGCGCCTTCGGCGTTTCGCGCAAAGGATTCGGCCCGTATTGCACAACGTCGCGCGTCATGACTTCCGTTTCGCGCCAGCCTTCCAAAAGCCACCGCCGCAGCGCTTCGGCCCGATCGATTTCGGTGGATACGTTCGCTGCGCTTGCGAGCCGTGACGCTTCCGAAAGGTAAAATTGCGCAAGAGCGATTGCATCCGCCATGTCGCGGGCTTCCACCTTCACCGCGTGCACGTCACGCCAGAGTGTGAGAACGCCGGCGATGCGGGCGGCCTGTTCGGCGGCTTTCGATGCGGTGCCGGTGATATGTGCCAAGTCAGCGCCGGGGGCTTGCGCGCCTTCGATTGCATCCGAGAACGCCACCAAAAGCGTGCGGGCTTCGGGCGTCAATTGCAGCGTACGGGGTTGCAGTTCGCGCGTTTCCGTATCCATCGGCATTGGCGTTTCGAGAATGTCGCGCAGCCGCCCAGCGAAGCCTGCCAAAGCCTTATCATCGCGCCGGGCATGAGCGTGAAGGCGGAAGCCGATTGCAGAAGGTGGTTCACATATCAGGAAGCGGGGCAGAAAGCCGGTATCCACCGCCAGCGGATCGGCCATGAAAGCCCGCGCGACGGTCGGTTGAACCATCAAGTGCACCGCCAGCCGCCGCCCGTATAGCGTCGCGTGCCCGTCCCCTGAGCGAGTGCGCCTAATCGGGTTCCCTTGCCACAAGTCATTGAACGCGGCCAAAGTCTTTTGCCGGTTGTCGCTATTCATGGCGTGCCCGCCCAGAAACTGCCCGCCTTCATCGGAGAAAAGCCCCAGAGACGGTTGCCCCGTCGCGAAAAGCTTTGTCAACCCTTCGAAAGTCGGTTCCGACACCGTTCTATCGGCGGATGGTGGCGCGGGCGGTTCCGGCCCGAGCGCGTCTAAATCAGCTTCCGCGTGAAGGCGTTTTGCGCCCTTGCCCTTGCGGGCTTCGCCTAGAATGCGGTCGCGCTCGCCTTTCCAAAGCGCGTGCGCATTCTGCCACGATTGATAGGCTTCGCGTTGTGCTTTCGATTGTTCCCTTTCGTATTCCCGCAGAGCCGCCAATAGGGGCGCGTCACAAGCGCTTTTCCTTTCGCCCGAGCGTGCCACCGTCATGGCGTAAAGCGACAAGGGGCGCGGCCCGCCCAGCGTTTCGACGTCCGCGAATCCTTGCACCGCCAGCGAGGCCACCGCCAAGGCGGATTGCGCCGGTATGGCGACGGGGGCGAGCGTCATCCCCTGCACCGCTTCCACCGCATCGCGCAGCGGCCCCAGCGCTTCCACCGGATACGCCGCGCCGGGGGCGATTTCCCGCAAGAGCGGTTGAGGGCCCTCAGGGGCGCGCCGTGCTCCCAAGCGTGGTCTTCCGTCACTTGGCGACTTGCGGACCCGGCCGGAACCAAGATCGTCGAGATGGTAAATGGGGACGAAGGTTTCTGCCATGTTAAGCAGCCTCCCGTACGGGTGTCGGCGATACAAAGCGGCTGCGGTCAACGACAGACTCGGCCAGTCGCAAGAGGTGTTTGGTGTGTCGGAAATCCTCACCGGCGATGCGGCCTAGCCCGGTCGCATCGATCAATTCGGAGGCGGCACGGCGCCGATCGATGACGCATGCGCCGCGCCCGCCGGATTGAAGCCACCGCAGCGGGCTTCGAGCGATCCGCAACGGCTCGTCTAGGAAGTAGCTTGCCGGGTTAACGGCATTTGCGACGCCAAGCAGTCCGATCGTGCCGAACATAGAAAGCGGCTCATTAGGACGCTCGATCGCCCATGCGACTAGATCAATCACAGTCTCGTCGTCTTCGGCGAAGGCTTCGATCACGAAGCCCATCACTGCCTCGTCGTGGCCAGCGGGGGCGAAGTCAAACCTGTTGCCGCAAGCTATTATCTCGCTTAGGGCGCCTATGCCGGCGAACCTGGCGATCACGTCAAGGTCGAGGCCTTGTGCGTGAATATAATCAAGGAAGGCCTCGGTCGGATCAGCGCGTTCAAGCAGATCATGGCGGGCTTCGAGGATGGCGCTGCTCATATCGTGCGCCTCCCTTGCCATTTGCGATAAGCATCGATCTGGGTCAGGTAGTCCCGACGGCTGCTGAAAAGCGGTTCCGGAGGCTCGTCACATTCTCTCGGCGTCGGTGGATCGAAATAAGGAACTACGACGCCGCACAATCGCTCCTCAATCTCATTGAAGACTTCGGAGGCTTCCTCACGCCAGTTTTCAACGCGTTCAACGAGGTCGAAATACTTGGATTCAAGCTTTGCAATTTGCGAGGCATAATGCGCGTGAACCTCGCTGCTGATGCGCTTCAGATCTGCCTGATATTCGTAAACGGCCATGTGAAAAGCGCGCCGGTGATCCGGGTCAATGTGACGCTCGATGGCCTCTGTGACGACACGGGATAGTTCGCCGGGATACAGCGCTTCTAGGGCGTCCAACTCGGTCGCACCTGCGCCGAACCGCGCCTCGAATTTTGCACCGCGCATCTCCGATTCTTTGATCGGCGTACGCGGCAGGCGGTACTTGCGGCACTGCTCCTCGGTCAGCATGATCGGATCAAGCGTCACGTCGAGGTCTGATCCGCTCTGCTGAAGCGCATATTCGATTTTGCGCGCTACAGCGACCGGCATCGATCGCCCTGCCGGATCAAAATCCGAAACGTACAGGATGCGGGAAGGGACGCCTGCGTCATGCGCGCGGCTCATAAACTGCCGCACTGCAATTTCGGACATTTCCCCCTTACCCGTGATAAGGTTCGCTCCGTACTTTCGCGCGATTGGCCCGAGTACGTCGTTCATCGTCGACTTCTCGCACCAGATCTCGATCAGCACCGGCGGACCGTATTTCGGATAGTCAAGGGTGATCCTCGGCAACTCCGGAAATTCCGCATCAAGTTCGGCAAAGCCGAGACCAGTCGAGTCCACTCTCGGCTCGCTGATGTTCAACTGCGAAAATGCCGTGAATGGATCCGGCGCGTTGCGATCAACAAACCATCCGGCAGGGACGAGGTTGAGGTAACGCGCATCGCGGCTGGCGTTCACCAACACGTTCCATGAGGATTGAGTGTTGAGATATGGGCTGCCGTCCGGACGCTTCACGCCGCTGTCGTCGCTAACGATGCGATAGTGGATGCGCCGGATGTGAACGCCTTCTCTGAACCCGTACCGCTCAAAAAGTTCGGCAAACCATTCGGCGTTACGCCGGCGAGCGGGTTGATCCAGGGCAAAGGGATCGTTGGCAGGTGCAAGCGCCAGGAGGTCTGCTTGAGTGACGCCAGCGGTGCGTGCGAGAATCTTGAGATCATGCGTCATCAGATTCCCTCCACCAGATTCCGCCGGCGGACTTCGGCAAGAAGCGCTTCGTCGGGAAGACCGCGCAACACCTTTTCAAACATGCTGCCGGTGTTCGGCGCTGTCTGCTGGCTTACGGTCCGGGTCGCCTCGGTCCCGTGTTTCGTCACGAACCGACGCTCAACGCGGATTTCCGCGTTGACGCCTTCACCGCTCAATTCCCGCCGGATCTTCGCAACGGTCTTGTCGCTGGTGCCCGTGCGCCGCGCGATCTCCTTGTCGCTCCACTCCTTCCATTGTTCGTCATTCAAGAGCGTCGTAATCGCGTTTCGCTTATCGGCCTGCGTACGCGGCAGACCGTGCGCAGCGTTTGCGCCGGCAGCGAACAGCTTGGCGTCGCGAAGATCGCCTTCGCGGATATCCGCTTCGATCTCGTCAATGCCCGCAAGCTTGTGCGCATCAACGCGATGGAAGCCGTCGCCAAGCCAATAGTGTTTCCCGTCGTGGAAGACGGTAACGGGCGGAAACTTTGCGCCTTCGCGCAACGCTTCGGCGTAATCATCGACCGTTGCCGCTGATCCTGCGGCCCGAAGTTGGCAATCCGGATCTGCGATGATCAAGGTGAGAGGGAGAGACCTGACATTGGTCATCGGGCAGCCCTCCGCTCGAAAGCCAAAGCTGCGATGGCGATTGCGACGTGCGGCGCAATGCCGAACCGGCGCGCGACGAAATTGCTTTGTCGGGTTTGAAGTTCTGGGGTAACATTTTCCCTGATCTGGCCTGCAAGCTGATCATTTTCGGGAAGCCGCCGGTGACAGCCGGCGGTCTTCTTGTTTCCGGCCATGATCAGGACATCTCGCGCGAACTACGGGCCTTGCGGCTTTCGAGCCAGGCGGCAATCGCCGGTTCCGGCCAGCCGACCGCTCGCTTCCCGAGAAGCACGGGCTTGGGGAATTCACCCTCGGCCATCATGGCGTAGAGCGTGGAACGGGAAAGCCCGGTGCGGGCCTCCACCTCGGGGCGTCTCAAGATCCGTTCGGGCATCGTAAAGCCTTTCAAAGCGGTTTCAGTACGCTTTGGAAGCTGAACGATCCGCTTCGCTGCCGCGAAGGATGTTTAATCAGAATTATTTCTAGGACTTTTCATCCTAGCTCTGTTTTCCGCACTCGCGGATAAAGCATCTTTTGAGCGAGCGTTCCGATGCTTGGAGGCTTGAAACCCTGTGCGATGTAAATCGGCGCAATGATAGCTTCGCAGAACGCGAGAAACGGCTTCTCGGTTTTCTTGCGCCCGGAGATTGGATCAGTGGCGACCGTTGGTCGTTCCCCCGTCTGTTTTTCCCAGATTTCAATCAGGCTCTGCATCGTTTCCTCGGCGTCCCAATCTCGCGGGCGTCCGCCACCACGGCGACGCGGGGGAGTATCGGGTAGTTTCGGATCAGGCGGCTCCATGATAACCTTGGGAACATCGATGCTGACCTGAGCCTCAGCGGCCCAGCGTGAGCAATCCACAAGTGCGCTCATCACCCAACTAATTCGTTCTCGACCGGATACAGGGAGATCAGGTTGCTCCAGCCGTTGCCAAATCGTTTCACTACTGTCTCCGCGCGGGCGTGCATTCTGCATTTCGGCGCGCTGTGAGAGAGCATTTTT
>JAIUMW010000202.1 GCA_022565365.1 Oceanicaulis sp. | reverse complement strand
TGGATCATTCAAGATATTATCCGTTTCTGTGACAATCGTGCTATTAAACTCATCGATTATAGTGTTTTCCAGAAAGCTGTACCGACTAGTACCTAGAGCGAGATTGCTATTATAGAGCAAATGTCGTCTATTTGCATTAAATGACAATTCTGCAGGGTTTCGGGTTAGTGAACCTGCCCCGGAGTTCATGGCAGGCGAAATCAGACCACCTATGGATCCTGTGCCAATGCTACTCCCCATGAGATCGAGTCCCATACGAAATCCGAAGTTAACATTACCGCCACGCCACGCAGCGATTTCCGGAGCATCACCATCGTCGTCAACATCGACCTGGGCAGTTACAATTACTGGAATTGCATATAACAGCACTGCTAATAAAATGTAGAAAAGCTTTTTCATTGAAATTCTGTGTTAAGATGGTTAAAACTGAACGGCGAAGGAAATTCGCTGGGTATTATCTAGATGTTCGATTAAGTAGGTATAGTCGATTCTGATTCTAATACCATTAACCACAGGAACATTTACGCCAAATCCGAGGGCATAGCGTTCGTCGTCGACATCGTTGAGACGTTGTTCTGTACCTGCGCGAACGGCAAGCATTTCCAAAAAGACCGCCTCAGCACCAATATTTACTACATGATCTGTATCGGAGTAAATCGATGGGCGAAAATCAGTTGAAACCAGCACATTGCTTCGTACTTTGTAGGCTGTTCCGAGAATGAGTTCGGTTGGCATCCCTTCGTTGTATTGTCCTCTTGCGGGAGCATTTGGATTTTGGTTGGCTGAGTTCCAGTTTAGTGTTGAGACTGCATCACGAACCATTAATCCGAAACTGATTTGATCTGACGGACGATACATAAGCCCGATATCCAAACCAAAACCCGACCCATCTCCGGTAATTTGATTCATTCGTCCCTGATTGATTTCATCGGGTTCGAAGACGATATAATCAGACTCTGTGAACATATTTTTACCAAAAGTGGTGTTTCGGTATTTGAGTCCGAGCCCGGCAGAAACCGGACCATAACTGTACGCATATCCTAGATGAACAGATAACTCTCGCATGGCATCGTCGCCAGAAGCAATTATCGTTGCTCCGGCCCCGTGGTTCAACATCGGCAACGGAGCAGCAATGGCAGCATAGTTATACTCAATAAGGCGTAGCTGATTGGTATGCGTGAATGAGGTGATATAGCTATCGAGGTGAGCAAGTCCCGCGGGATTCCAGTACACGCTATGCTCATCTTTAGCAACGGCGGTGTAGGCATTTCCGAGTCCGACAGGTCTGGCGCCGAATCCGACGTCAACAAATGATCCCGGTATTCCAGATAATTTCTGAGCTTGCATATCGGTCGCGATGAATCCGACAATGACCAGGCTCAGCGAAACAACAATTAAGCAGTTACGAACTAAAGTTTTCATTATGGTTAACCTTTGTTGATTCAATTATTATTTAACAAGTACAACTGGAATCAGTTTGACTTCTTCCTTTTCTGCATCTTTAACATGCACGCGAATGACGTATCGGCCATTTCGCGATAGTGTACCTGAATCGGTGAGCCCATCCCACGTAATTTCTTTTATCCCGGTACGACTTCCGTAACGCCCCTGGTATTGCAGGTCGTCGCGAAGTACTGTTCTCACCAATTCGCCACGCATATTGTAAATCTGGATGTTTACAATTGCTGGCGGAGCCTGAGTCGTTAACATGTATCCAATTCTAAGCGGAGCAACATCCGGAGAACACGGATTTGGCACCACGCTTAAGTGCTTGATGTCGAGCGGCTCGGTTTCGGCGAGAACTGAGACCTGTCCCTTCTGCGTAATTCCACTGGCATTAACCACATCGGGAGTCGCGTTCGAGGAATATGGTTTCCATACCAAATCACTCCTGTCGAAGAATGCCACAATTTTATTGCCTTCATTGAAGCGATGCGAGTCGTCAATTGGCAGTTCCAGGTCAACTGGCACTTGGAATGCTCCGGCCGACAAGTTAAATCGGTAAATTACATCAGATGTAACGTAGCTGTCGGTCGTGTTCTCAAGAAAGACGTACTTCTTAACCGCCTCAGGTTCAACATTTCTCACGGTGATTTCGGATGTGTTTTCAACCGAATTTTGAGGAACTCTGAGGATCATTCCCCGTCTGTCGCTGAAAACGTACGATCTGTTCGCGCGCACTTCTGCAAAAACGGTAACAGGTTCTGAAACATCTGTAATGCTAGTTTTTGAGTCGAATAGTACGATATTGGCCTGACCTATATACTCATCTGATGCCGCTCTGAAGACACCGTTTTGTGATATAGTACCAGCTTCTGCAGGTTCTACAGCCCATTGCAATGCCGATCCGAGTAGCTGGCGTCGCCCTTGAGCGTCGGTCGCAACATACGAGTACAACAACGGAGAGGTGTTTTGAATCCGGGAAACGCTTGAGCGGACGTCCAGTTCCGTTATCGGATCAGATACTACCGTTATTCGCTGCTGACCTGATAATTCAACCCCCCGGTAAGCAATAGTAGCACTCAGTGTGTAGTTACCTGCCACATTCGGGGTAAATGTATACCCGGTTCCGGCAGACTCTGAAATGGTAATACCATCTTGTTCAGCCCAATCAATTACACCTTCGCCTCCGGCAAGGAACTCATCGTTCAACGTCTGACTAATACCATCTGCTATGTCGAGTCGTAGTTGGTATGTATCACCGACTCGAAGCACTTGTTGATCAATTTGAGGTGTAAAGCGGAAGCTGGATAGGATACCACTTGCAAGCGGAGTTCTGGTAATTTGTGAGCTTCTGTAGGTCACATCTGAATCGGTTATCGATACGAAGTAGGTAATATCGTCGGTAGAAAACAGAGCAGGAATCTCGCCCACGAAGGTGTCATCCGCGATACTCATTGAAACCGTGTTAAACTGCGATTCGGAGCTTTTTCTGTAACTCAAAACTGCTTCAGGTGATGTTGGAATGTATCCTGATGGAAATGTTACAACGACTTCCTGCGCTTCATCAGCTCTGATTTCATCGACAGCTGTGTGTCTGTATGGCAGGCGAGCAGTTAGGGCAACTATGGTTGTGTCGGATGGAAGCTCAACTTGCAGCGGACTTTGAGGAGTCAGGTAACCGACCCTCGTGTAGGTCAGCTGATAAGAACTTCGCCTCAACGTATTGGAGCTGGTAAAGGTACCTTCAGTTCCGGTCACACCTGTGCTCGTAGAACCTCCTATTCTACCAAAACTAATATTAACACCCGAAAGTGGCTGAACTCCGTCGGTGAACGTTGCTTGAATTAATCCACTCGGCAAAGTAATCTGAGGGGCTGAAACATTTTGCGCCAGATTGTCGCGGGTTGCCCGAATTAGGCGGGTGTAAACATTGCCACCGATTTCAAACCTGACCTGATACACCGTTGTATCGGTCGCTTCTGTACTCAGTGGCAAATCGTTAAAGCTGTAAAAACCCTCGTTATTAGAAACCGTTGTTTGAGTTGTAGTAGATATGAGGCTTACTTCAATACCCTCAACACCCTCGCCACGAAGAACTATTCTACCAGTCAGGTTAAATAATGATGGTTCAAGATCAAGAACGATATTATCTAACGTCTGACCTTGTGCGACATTTACGCTGAGAGTATCTGAAATATAACCGCTTCGTGAGGCGATAACTTCGTACTGTCCCGCCGGAACCCCATCAATTGCAAAACGCCCCTCTGCGTTGCTGTTCGCCTGACGAGTAACACCGTTACTCAGGTTTCGCGCTCTAACCGTAACAGCGCCCAGATTATTCGTCTCACCATTACTCAATCGACGTGTGATACCCTGCAGGTTTGAAGATGAAGCAACCATATCAAAACTTATGTTCTGTGTGCTGCCAACGGCAACTTGAACTTGCTGATTGCCGGGTACTGCGCTGAATCCTTGTCTGCTGGCTGTTACAGTATAGGTTATTCCGGCAGGAACTTCGCTGAAACGAACCTCACCCGTATTATCGGTGCTTGCGGTTCTGGTTATGCTGTTATCAGAACTCAGGATACGAACTTCTGTTGCACCTAATGGTGTAGATGCACCCGTGGTCGTTCGCACGAGTATTTCACCGATATTCGGTTGAGATGTTGTATTTACAGTCAGCGTTTGATCAGATGCTAAACTGAATGTGTTACTCTGTGCGGGTTGGAACTGGAACCCGGGTTTACTAAATGCAACCCGATAATCACCTGCTGGTAAAAATGTGAATGAATACTGTCCATCAGCGTTGGATTGAGTAGTAGATACTACACTTCCATCACCAGAGCGAAGTAATCTAACGCTGGTTTCCGATGTACCTGTAGTACCCTCAACTCGTCCCTCGTTAACCTGAACTGTAAGGTTCTGAGTAAGCACATCTTGTCCGAGCGGATATGAGACACTAACTTCTGCGTTAATATATCCGTTACGAAATACAGCCGTCTCAATCTTATAATCCACTCCGGTAGATAAGTTTGAAACTTCGAAAAATCCGTCGGAGTTGGCTCTCGTGCGATATAAATCACCATCTGATGAAATAATAATATCTGGAATTATCGCCAACGGACTTCCACTCTGATTGGTAACTCTTCCTGCAATTCGACCTTGATTTCGAGTCATTGGAACATCACGTGTTTCAACTTCTGAGGCAGACAAATTGACAGATAACGACTCCGTTCTGAAATTTTCTCGTTGAAAACGAACGGTATATGACCCTGGAGCCAAATTTGCAATGGTATACAAACCTTCGCTGTTTGTAATTGCCGAACCGGAGCCCTCAGTACCGGATAGTGATACCTGAACCCCTTGTAATGGGGTGTTTGAAGCATTATTTCGTACAATACCACTTACTGAAGCATTATTTGGAACTAAGTCGGTTATGTTTGCATCGGTTACAACCAAGTTACCCGGACTTAAATCCACCTCTATACCTGCAGGTACGGAATAGCCCGATCTTGAAACGGTTACTATGTAGGTTCCGGGGGGTAGGTTGTTCAAGTCATACTCACCATCTGTATTCGACACCGTTTCAAATCCAGCTCCATTGCCATTGTTTACAAATACTTCTGCATCAGAAATTGGATTATTGTTAATGTCGCGAACAATTCCGCTAATTGCCCCTGCTGCAGCTTCTAAATTAAATGGAAGCTCCACGAATTGTCCGTCACGAATCTGAATTGTTGTATTTCTGGATATGTAATCTGATTTGGCAAAGCTTAGCGTGTAAGAACCTGTTGTTAATCGTGAAATTGAGTACGAACCATCTGATCCGGTACTTACAGTTGCACCACTACCAGAGACACCACGCAGGTTCACACGTACATCCTCCAATGGTTCTCCATCAGAATCTTCAATTATACCTTGTACGAGGGCAAAGTTTTCACCTAGAGAGAAATCAATAGATGATAAATTTTGTCCAATTTGTAACGGTATACTTAACGACTCTGAGCGAAACCCGGGGCGTACTGCTGTAACCTGATATGTTCCTGCAGGCAAACCTAGCGAGTACGTACCGTTTGAGCTTGTTACAGTGCTATCAATCATGATCGACTGATTTGAGTCAAACGCCCTGATTCGCACATTCGAAAGATTCGCCCCTGACTCATTTCGAACCG
>JAIUMW010000201.1 GCA_022565365.1 Oceanicaulis sp. | reverse complement strand
TTTTTCATTATTACTTTATTTGTGTTAAACAACTTGAATAATACAAATGTAATAATATTTTTAATTGTGACAAATAAATTTTGAAATTCAGGAAATTAAAGTTATGGATTGGTCAAAATTGTAGCTACCGTTTTGCGTGTATGTGCAGTAGCGGATTAGAAGCACTTACCTGTCCGTTTAGCACAAAGTTTCTTAGAAGCACTGACTTTCGATTTACCACTACACCCGCTATTGCCACATACACGCTGTTAGCGGTTCGCCCTTCTTTTCTGTCGTGGTGTTGTCCGTCCACTTGGTATGTCTTGGTGCGTTGGTTTGGTGGCTCTTTTGCATTTTTTTGTTTGGCTCTGTGTGTTGGCAAAAATGCAAATGTGCCACCAAAAGCGTAGATGTTATTCATTTAAAAGTCATTTGTTTGAGGTCTGTCGGCTACTGTCATTCCGCAATTTGGGCAACGAATATCAAAAATGCTCCAAGTTGATTCTAAATGATAATCCCAATATGAACCGTGTTTAAAGAGTTTGGTTTTGCAATTCCAACAATAGTCAATATATATTTTATGTCCGCAATCGGTTTCATTACAAGTGCAACTGAAGTAGTGTCTGTTATTTCCTCTTAGGGATTCAGTCATTGTAATATTTGTCCCTCCACAATTCAAGCAAAACATTTCATTCTCTGGTCGTGGGTTTATATCTCTGTTGTCTTGCTTGGCATTCCTTGTCGGCTCAAGCAAATATTCAAAACTCATTGCAATAAGTTTCTTTAAAGTGTCCGTGAAATTTGGTTTGAGTTCTATATATCCATATTCGTGAAACGGAAATTTTATTTGCTGGTCTTCACCTTCTCCATAAAAAATTCTTTCACCTCCATGATTTGTATATTTAATATTTCTGTCCTCAAAAGTTCCGTCTTTGCAAGGATGAAGAATGAAAACATAGTTTTTATTAGCTCCGTATTTGTTAGTCATGTCAACTGTTTCGTAAACAATTGACTTCTTGTAATTGTAGTTTTTGAATTTTGAATCAAGGACTAAATTTATTGTCCGCCTGTTACATGTTACTTCTAAAATGAAATCAGGTCTTTTGTTTTCTACGATGCTTTTCTGATAGTGAAGTGTAACTCGTCTGCCACCCAAGCTATTTTTGAAATCAATTTTAGAATACTCTGCAATTGTTTGTTTCTTTGGGTCAATAGTTTTCAAAAGGGTTGAAAGGTCTTTTGAAATATGAGCAAAGTGAAAACTTTCCTCCAACACTTTTATTAGTGTAACTAAACACCACAACTCATAAACCTGTGGCATTTCCCTTAATCCAAATGATGTAACATTTTCGTAAAGGTCAAAAACTTCAATGTCTATTCCTTCCGATTTTAAAACTTCTTTATAGTAGCGAAGTGCATTTCTGTATGCAATGTTTTGAATGAAGGTCATTGAAGGTTTGAACCCGTGAAAGTTTTTCCACTTTATTCTTCTGAAAAAGTTTGTCTTTAATTTTTGCTCAAGCAATGGTTGAAGATGCGATTGCTCCTCATTAAACTCACCAATGTTTTTAATCTGAAAATTTATCTTCTCAATTTTCTTGCTCAAAGTATGAACTTGGTTATTTCGTTCTTGAATGAACTTGTTTCTATCGGTAGTAGAAAGAATTGAAAACTGTCGCCAATTATTGGCTTGTAATGTGTTGTAGTTTGCCCGTTGCTTTTGTATGATGCTTTCGTAGTTAATGGAATTAAGGGTAATGCCGTTTGCCGCAATTGCTCTTACAGCATACTTATTAAATCTGCCCGCTTGTCCATTGGTTAAATAATAAGCAGACAAAGTGATTCGTTGCCCTTTCTGTTCTTCAAAAATGCCATCGCAATCGCTGTTAAATTCAAAGAGGCAATATTCGCTTCCTCCCTGGTTATTAAATAGCTTAACCCAGTAAGATGAATAGTCAGCACGATAAGCAATTTCAATCGTTACACTACGAAAAAATTGAGCTTCTCTGGAATAGTTTGCAATGAATTGATTCTTTTTTATTTCCCACTTTCTTTTCCATTCTCTATAAAATTCTTCCTGTGCTTCAATCTCATGTTGAATTTCAATTTGATTTACTTTCGGGTCAGGGTCTTGAAGGATTGTAATTTTTTGATTAAGAGTTTTAATTTCATTTTTCAATCTTTCAATTTGCAGTGAAGTGTATTTGATATTTTTAGAAACAATCAAATGAATGCTATGAAGCATAAAGCAAACAAATCTGTTTTCATAAATGTCATGATTTTCTAAAACTGCTTTTGAAGGTAAGAGTGTTGCAGTTCCAGTAGTAGAAAGTTTGCGATATGTTTCTGCAATAGGAATTACTTTTTCTACCCTACGAAGTTCTTTTGTATGTGAAAGTTCTCGTTTTGGATTTTTTGAAATGTGGTCAAATGCTTTAATGAATTCAATTATTGATTGATTTTCTGCGTAGCGGAAAATCTTATCACAATACCGAATTTCAATCTTGTCTGAACTTACATTTGATTTGTTTGAAGTAATAAGATTCCAAAGCTCACCTTCAAAATCATTTTTCAATTGTTCAAAATCAAAATCATCAATGTTGCTGTTTATGTCAACTGTGACGAACTGTTGAATCTGTGTCAGGTTTTCTGAAATTCCAATTTCAATTTTCCCAATTGTGTTTATGGAAGGGCAATGGTGATAACTAATTCCTCTTTGTCCTGTTCGCCAATCTCCTTTAATAATCCATAAATCATCTTGGATGTTGTAAAGCCGACTGTTTTGATTCCAGTTTCCATCATTGGTTTTGAGAAAAGGGGTGTGCTTGGTTTTAACTGCAAACTGAAAGTATAAATCATCTTCTTTGTTGTAGAGTACAATGTCGTATTCATACTTGTTACCGTCAATCTTTGAAGCTTCTAAAAACTTCTTCGAGGGAACAATAGTTCGAACCCTGTTAGGACTTTCCCAATCAATAGAAATTAAAAGAACTTCAAACTCTGGCATTAGGCAAAGAAGTTAAATTGAGAATTATTTCTATTTGCTTGCTTAATCATTTCCTCCAAATATTCGTTGCTTGATTTTCCGATGTCTGTTTCATCAGATTCATAGTTGTAATAGAACTCATTGAATTCATCTGCAAGGAATTTTTGAAATTCTTCAACTACTTTGATTTTCGTTTCACCGTTTTTGGCGGTTTCGCTTCCGTCAAATATGAATCTTGGAAATATTTTTTGAAGTATAACTGTGTTTAAGGAAATGTCAAATACATCTCCGTAATCGTAGGTCGATTTATTGAGTTCTGCATAATTGAGTGATTGCCTAATTGAACGAATCCCAAAATCAATATTCAATGGTAGCAAAAACTTTTGATTTATCTCTTTTAGTTTTTCTGTTATGGCAGAAAGTTCTGTATTGTTTACTTTTGGAAATTCTTCTCTCTGAGAAAATAAATTTGGTTGAACATAAACTGGTTTTAATTCTTTTTTATTTTCTGTGTTTTCAAACCAACTGTTTACTTGTTCTTCAAAAAGCAAAGGATTGTCAAACTTTACAACATGGATTCGGTCAAGAATCTTAGGAGAAAAATAGTGAGTTGTTTCATCAACATTGATGGCTCCAATGAAACGAACATTGTCAGGGATTCTGATTGTTGAAGGGAATTTCAAAATATCAATCAATCGCCTTTTCATTTTTGAATGAAGCTGCAACATTGATTCCTTGTCTGTGTTGCCCAACATTTCAAAGAATTTTTTCCTTGCTTCTTCATTGTCCAAAAACTCTTGCCATGATTTTATTTTCTTCCCATTAATACTGCTCTCAATTAAATTGAGCAAAGTGCTGAATTCTGAAACAAACAACTCTTCTTCGTGGTTTGCATACAATTCAATTTCGGGTTGTTTGCTTCGTTCTTCTAGCTTGGAAAGGAAATCAGCAAAATAGTATTCTGCTCTTGCCAAATTCATTTCGTCAAGGCAAATAAAGTAAAGTTGATTTGGGTTGTTGATTGCTTCTACTATTGCTTCTGTAAAAGGTGTTGGTAGAAATGACATTTGAAGTGGGTTGTAGTAACCAATCAAATCATCAGAACTTGTCCAATTGGGTTTTACAGGAATTATCTTGGCAACCCCTCCTAATGCTTCTGCAAATGCTTTTACAATTTGTGTTTTACCAGAACCAGATAGCCCACTCAAAACAATTATGTCATGAGTTTTTAGCAAGGTCAAAAAGTTTTTAATTTGATACCGTGTATAGATTAAATTTTTCTTGTGGTATAGATAGGCATGAATATGTTCTGAAAGTTTTGAAAAGTTTTTTTCAAAATCTTTTTCAAAGTCGTGGTGATTTTCTGGCTTAAATTCTTTTGCTGATAGAAGATTCAAATATTTGTTCTCATCATCTTCGCTGATGAATTGAAGGTTTCGGCAAAGTGAAACTCTGTCTTTTAAAGTGCTAATTAAATTTTCCATCTTTTGTAAATTATTGTTTGTTACTTCAACTGTTTCGTTCAAAGATGAAAGTTCCTTTTCCTTGTTTTGAATTTCGTTGAATTTTTGATTTATGGTTTCTTGATGGGTTTCAATTATTTCATTCGCTTCACTCTGCTTTTCTTGCAACACTTTTGAAACCTTCTCTTCAATTTCTTCTTTTTTTTCTTCGAAGTGTTCTTCCGCCTTTTCTAAATAAGTGTTTATTTTTTCAAGCTTTTCTTGCTTAACTTTTAGTTCTTGACTTATTGCACTAAGTTCGATTATCTCTTTTATGTTTTCGCTTTTGGCTTGCAGTAAAAATGGGTTTGCTCTTTTGGTTCGTTCATTTCGTCTTGCAATCGTGGCTTCAAATGAATAACGCTTACCATTTGATAGTTCACCCGTAGGAATAAATATCTCATCAATTGAATCGTTAGAAACTGGGTATGTTAAGATAGTTCCATTTTGATGTGAAATGTTTTTGAAGAATCCAAAACCGTTGCCTTCTATTTTTCTATAATCTCCTTCAAAAATAAAGTCAGGTATTGAATTGTGCTTTTTGATTTCTTTAAGCAAAGCCCCATATCCTTTATTAAAATATGGTTCAAGGTTGTCAAGTATCTCAACTCGTTTGGTTCTGCGTTCTTCAAGTTTTGATTTTAAATCTTCAAGCCGTGTTGGAACAAGTTTGGGTTTTAATTCAGTCGTTAATTTTATTTCTTCGGTCTTATCCTCTGCTTCATATTTTGGAATTGCTCTCTTGATTTGTTCTGTTGTCAGAACATAATTTTCATCTTGCGGTATGTCCTCCAAAATTTTTTTGTAATGCTCAAAAATTTCGGGAACTGTTGCGTTAAGCTTCTGTGCTAATTCTGCTACTGTCATTTGCGGTTCAGTATTGTCGTGCGGTTGGGGCAAAAGCAAATGTGGTGCAACTGAGCATTGGCTTTTGGGTGGCGTTGCACCTCTTTTGATTTTGCTGAAGCGTTGGCTTGTGTCCTTTCATTTGTCTGTCTGTTTAATGTTTGCACGGTCTTTTTAGGGTGACCGCTAACTTAATATAAACGAAACTTTGAAGCCTTTTTGACTTTATTCGGTTCCGTTGTCAGCCTCCAAACTTACTCTATTTTTTGGAATTGTCCAAACCTAAGTCGTCCAGCGGACTGCTTATGTTGC
>JAIUMW010000200.1 GCA_022565365.1 Oceanicaulis sp. | reverse complement strand
GTTCGACGGGCGCGTGATCATTGATGCGTGGGAGAAGATGAGCTTCTCCTCGCGCGATGCTGCGCGCGCCGCCCGCATCCTGCAGGCGGCTGTGGCCGATCCCGACTGCTCGGTGATCCTCACCCTGGCCGGTTCGACCAGCGCGGGTGGGTGCATGCATGTGTGGCGCGACATGATCCGCCACAACATGGTGGACGCCATTGTCGCCACCGGCGCGTCCATCGTCGACATGGATTTCTTCGAGGCGTTGGGCTTCAAGCACTATCAGGCCCGCGAAATCCCTGACGACCGCATCCTGCGCGAGCTCTATATCGACCGCATCTACGACACCTATATCGACGAGGAAGAGCTGCAGACCACCGATCACACGATCGGCGACATCGCCAATTCCCTGCCGGCCAAGCCGATCTCCTCGCGCGCCTTTATCAAGGCCATGGGCAAATGGTTGGCTGACGGCAACGCCAAGAAGGACGGCTCCCTCATCGAGGAATGCTACAAGCATGGCGTGCCGATCTTCGTGCCGGCCTTTGCTGACTGCTCGGCGGGTTTTGGCCTGGTGAAACACCAGGTCGAGCGGATGAAGGCGGGCAAGCCCTATCTCTCCATCGACGCGGTGGCCGATTTCCGTGAACTGACCGATATCAAGATCAAGGCGGGCAAGACCGGCCTGTTCATGGTCGGCGGCGGCGTGCCGAAAAACTTCGCCCAGGACACGGTGGTGTGCGCCGAAATCCTCGGCCATGAAGTGCCGATGCACGAATATGCGGTGCAGATCACCGTGGCCGACGTGCGCGACGGCGCCTGCTCCTCCTCGACGCTGAAAGAGGCGTGCAGCTGGGGCAAGGTGGACGTGACGCTGGAGCAGATGGGGTTCGCCGAAGCCACCACCGTGGCACCGGTCATCGTTTCTGACGTGTTCCACCGCGGCGCCTGGAAGACGCGCACGCGGCGCCGCTTCGGCGACATGTTCGAGGATTGATCCGTAGGCGGATGACTGTCCAATCCAGATCAAACCCCTCGCTCCGGGCGAGGGGTTTTTTCATGGCGCAAGCCAAAGCCGCTCACTCCACCTGCGCGTTCTCGTCAATCTCCGCCGGGACGGGCGGCGCAGCCGGCAGGGGCGGCAGATCGCCGTTCAGCGCCCGGATCAGCGCCGCGTCACGACGGTAGACATCATGGACGTATTGCACCTGTCCGAACCGGTCGGACACGGCGGTGAAATACAGGATATGGACCGGGATGCGGTTTTCCAGCCTCACCCGGCGCGTCCTGCGCGAGTCGAAAGCCTCGCGCACCTGCGCCGGGCTCCAGCCCTCCGCCTCCAGCACCCAGATCGCAAGCTCGATGGGATCGCGCACCCGCACGCATCCGGCTGAATCATCTCGCTGGGTGTTCAGGAAGCGGCCCTGATGGGGCGTGTCGTGGATGTAGATATTGTGCACATTGGGAAACAGGAATTTCACCTGGCCCATGGCGTTGTTGGGTCCGGGCTGCTGGATGACGCGGTAGCGGCGGTTCGCCCAGTCGGCGTCCGCCGCGTTCACCTGCCTGCCCGTATTGAGGTCCACCAGATGATAGCCGTTGGCGTAGGCCGAGGCCGGATTGGTGCGGAAGCGGCGCAGCCAGGGCTCGCCAAGGCTCATGGGCGTGTACCACCACGGATTAATCTCCACGATGCGCATGTCTTCGGAGAACACCGGCGTTGAGGTCCAGCGCGCGCCGATCTGGGCCTGGTGGGCGCGCTCCACCACACCATTGGACCAGGCCTCCAGCCGGTAGTCGGCGATATTCACCCGGATGTGGCGCGCGCCGAGATCCGCTGGCAGCCAGCGCCAGCGCTCCAGATTGGCGCGCAACTGGTCCACGCGCACGCCATTGCCGGCGTTGAGTTCGACCAAAGTCGCCTCGCCCAGCACGCCGTCCGCCGACAGATTATGCCGGGCCTGAAAACGCATCAGCGCCGTTTCAAGCCTCGCGTCGAAGGCGTCGCCAACGTTGCCGGGACGCTCCAGCAGGCCCAGCTGATGCAGCCGGGCGCGCAGCGCGTCCACGCGCGCGCCGCTATCGCCTCGGCGCAGGCGCGGGCCTTCGGGCACCAGAACCGGGGCTGTGGGCGATACGGTGCGCCGGATCAGCTCGCGGCGCAGGGCCTGGTAGTCGGCATGGGCGGGGGCCAGCGCGTCCAGCGTCTCGGCGATGGCGCCGCGTTCGCGCGCCTGCGCATATTCGGTGAGCAGGTCGGCCTCGCGGCGTGGCGCGCTCCAGTCGGGATTGAGCCGGCGCGGGTCCACCTGGCCGAAAACCAGATCGCCGGCGAGCTGAAACCAGGCGGCGCGCGCTATCTGGTCGCGCTCCGGTCCGGGGGCCATCGCGTGCAGGTCTTGTGGATCAGGATAACGCGCCGGGTCCAGCCCGTGGGTCCAGGCTTCCGACAGGGCGCCAGCCAGCTCGGCGACTTCCGAATCGCGCCAGGGCACGTTCCAGGACTGGGCGAGGGCTGTGGCCGCCAGCGTGGCGCACAGCGCCCATGCTGCGACTACGCCGCCCAATGCCTTCACCCACCCCATGCGACTCACTCCCCCCGGAGGCCGGACATCATTCGCCGGACGTTAACAAATCCGCCCTCCGGGGGGTAGTCAAACACGGTCAGGAATCAGACAGGCCCGGCAGCACCGGTTCAGCGCCATTCACCCGCACTTGCGCGGCCATGACCGCCGCCGCGGCCCGGTAAGCGTCCTGCGTCCCGGCTTCACCGTTTGCGACGTCTTGACCGGCTGACAGGAGCGGCATGTAGAGGTGCGTGCCTTCGGCGTCATCATCCACGGTGAATTCACCGGCGGCTTCAAACACACTGCTCCAGGCGTTGCGGATCAGCGCCCAGTAGTCTTGCGTCGCTTCCCAGTACTCGGTCGCCGCCTGCGTGCCCGCCAGCTCGGTGCTTCGATAGGTGTTGATGCCGTGCTCGCGCACCAGGGCGCGGCGTTCGCCATCGCGCAGGATGAGCTTTGTATTGTCCTGTTCATGGGTCCAGCCCCATTCAGTGACGGTGTGGCGGTTCACCGCTTCGATCACGTCGTAATCCTCACGGATCGTGGCGTCGCGCCGGGGCAGGGGCCGCCAGCTGACTGCAGGCTCCCAGGTGGACGCGTTGACCTCATGGATCCAGCGCGCGAGCCCGGCGTAGCGCGGGCTGTCATCCACCTGATAAACCGTCTGTGACCAGGCGCCGGCGGTCTGTTCGGGGCTGAGTTCGGCGAAGTCCCAGGTGTTGAAACCGCGATAGCGCATCAGGCGCGCGGGCTCGTATGCCCAGTCCTGGCGCCAGTGCTTGATGACGATGGGCGCATCGGCCGGGCCGACCAGAAGCAGGTGCTGGAGGGAGATGAAGTCGGTCTCGTCCGCGATCACATAGACCACCTCACGCGCCGGGGTGACTTTCTGATCGTGCAGCTCATAGTCCGCGTCTATCGGCAGGTGCTCGCGGAAATCAAAGGTCACGGCGTACTCGCCTTCCATGGCCAGGATCGCCGCGCGATCCTGTTCCAGGCGCGATCCCGGCGTCTCGGCCCATGCCGCCGCCGCGCATATCACCGCCGCCAGCCCGGCGGCTGCAGCGCTTTTCCATCCATCCAGTCTCATGGCTCTGTCTCCCGGGGTGCGGGCGGCGATGCGCCGCCTCGATTCAATTCCGCAAACTGCATATTGCGAACGAGTCTGACTTGCAAACGCAAATCTTCTGGGCCATCAAACAGCGACTGAGAATGATTTGCAAGAGGAGCCCGCTCATGTCATTCACGAGATCGATGCGTATCTGGCTGGCGGCGGGAGCCGCAGCTGCGCCGCTGGCCATAGCCGCGCCCGCGCTTGCCGATACGGACGCCGCCGCCTCGCCCGGCGCCGAAGCGAGCGACGTCATCATCGTCACCACGACGCGCACGCAGCTCAGTAATTTCGATTATCCGGGCATGGCCAGCGCCCTGACTCTGGAGACGCTGGAGCAAATGCGCCCCATTGATCTCACCGAGCTCTTACGCGATCTGCCGGGCGTGGAGGTGGCGGGCGGGCCCCGCCGTACTGGCCAGACCATCAGCCTGCGCGGTTTCGGGCGGGAGAATGTGACGCTGCTGGTAGACGGCGCCCGCCAGAATTTCAGTTCCGGTCATGACGGCGTGCTGTTCCTTGACCCGGGCCTCTTGCGCCGGGTGGAGACGGTGCGCGGCGGCGCCTCCGCCCTCTACGGATCGGGAGCCTCGGGCGGGGTGATCGCGTTTGAGACCCTGCGCGCCGATGACATCCTGCCCGAGGGCCGCAATGCCGGCGCGCGCGTGTCGGCGGGCTATCGTTCCGGCAATGATGAGCGGCGCGGATCGGCGGCCCTGTTCGGGCGGTCGGGCGTGTTTGACGGTATGGCGGCGCTAAGCTTGCGCCGCTCGGGCGATATCGCCCTGGGCTCGGGTCTGGATCTGCCAGCCGATGACGACACCGTATCCGGGCTGGTCTCCGGCGGCCTTGATGTCGGGGGCGGTCTGCGCCTCGAAGCGGGCTGGCTGGGTTTCCGCAATAGCGCGGTGGAGCCCAATAACGGCCAGGGTGTGGAGACCGTGGCGTCTCTCAATCCGTTGGTGGACAAGGATGTCACTGCCGACACCTGGCGCGCGCGCGCCCTCTTCGACCCTGCCTCGCCCTTGCTTGCGCTGGAGTTCTCCGTTTATCGCAATGAGGCGGCGGTGGATGAGACCGAACGCGTCAGCGGCCGGGTTGTCGGGCGCGACCTCACCACCACCGGCCTGCGGGCGGAGAACCGCGCCGCGTTCAATCTGGGCGCCGCCGAGCTGGCGCTGGTGACCGGCGCGGAATGGTATCGCGACCGCCAGGTCGGATTTGATTCAAACACGCCCGACAATGAGCGCGGCGGCGTGCCGACGGGAGAGGCCGAGTTCACCGGCGCCTGGGCGCAGCTGGAGACCACGCTGGATCTTGGAAGCGCCGGGTCGCTGACCCTGCTGCCGGGCGTGCGGTTTGACCGGTTCGAGACCGAGACCGATGGCGCCCCCTCGACGTCTGATGAGCAGGTCTCCTCGCGCGTCGCCGCCAGCTGGGCGCCCGCGCCGTCCGTACGCCTGTTCGCCAGCTGGTCTGAAAGCTTCCGCGCGCCTTCGCTTAACGAGCTTTACCTGTCGGGCGCGCACTTCTCCCTGCCGCACCCGGTGCTGGGCGCCCCGGTCTTCATCACCAACGCCTTCATCCCCAACCCTGACCTGCGCCCCGAAACCAGCACCACCACCGAGATCGGCGCCGCCTTCACCCGCCAGGACCTGATCAGCGCCGGTGACCGGCTGGAGGGGAAGGGCGCCTGGTTCCGCACCCGGGCCGATGACCTGATCAATCTCGGGGTCGATTTCGCCTTCTCGCCCACCTGTTTTGCGCCGCCCTTCTTCCAGCCTTGCTCGGCAGGCACGTCATTCTCTGAAAACGTCGCCGACGCCGAGCTGACCGGGTTCGAGCTCGCCGGCGCCTACACATCCGGCCCGCTGAGCCTGTCCGGCTCGGTGGCGAAAGTGGATGGCGAGGACCGCGCCACGGGTGCGCCGCTGGGCGCCCTGCAGCCGGTCAATGGCCAGGTCAGCGCCCGCTATCGCTTCGACGCCT
>JAIUMW010000199.1 GCA_022565365.1 Oceanicaulis sp. | reverse complement strand
TGTCACGCGGTTGTGATGGGGTCTTTTTTTAATTGCAATATGTAGTTTAGTGGTGGGCCTCTATCATCAAAAACTAAAATAGTTTGCAGTGTCCCTTTTTTACAACATGGGCACACACGATGCTGTATTGGTTTTAGAGGTGCACTCGGTAATGTGTCTGACATACCTTCCTGTAACACTTTTAATTTATTGCGCTTCCACGTGGCGCTCAAAAAGCCGTAGTGTCTTATGCGAACAGTAAGCCCCCGACCAACCCCGTATTGGCCAATGCCCAAAAAATACCGCCATAAGCTGCAAAACCCAGCGCCTTTCCAAGAACAACCCCCAGAGCCAACCCACAACAGTAACTCCCAAAGGAGGTCGCCCCTTTCTGCAAACCAAGTGCTCCGCATTAGAAAAAAAAAAACCTCAAAGACTACCAAAATGCATTAGCTTGCGGGGGCAGTTGTTTTTTGTAGTATGTTTGGGATTTGAAAGAGGTGTTGGAGAGAAAGGGTTTTGGGGTTCGTTTATGGTGTAGTTAGCTGCAACTTTAAATAACGACACCGACAAATAGATGAAATGATATGTTAAAAAGAATTACTTTAAAAGGAGAACAAAAAAAGGTGTTATTCTTACCGCCTACAAACCCTATTCAGATTAAAGGAGTAGCGGGTAGCGGCAAAACAACTGTTGCATTATATCGGGCAAAACACCTATTAGAAACGCAGAACACCCTGTTTCAAGAAGCTAAAATTGTAATTTTCACTTTTAATAAATCATTAGCAGCCTACATAAGGGCAGTAAGTCCTTATATAAATGGTGGATATCAAAAAGACTCTGACGAAATAAACCCTAAAACACCAGATGGTCTAAATGTAACTATTGTAAACTTCCATAGCTGGGCGTATCATTTTGCTGGAATTGGGTACAATACAACAGTTATGCAATGGGACCAAATAGAAATTATTGAAAGTATAAAAAGCTCATTGACATCAACAAGCTCAAACGTATTGAGTAAAAGCTCAGAATTTTTTCAAGAAGAAATTTCTTGGATAAAAGGCAAACTTTTTAACTCGAAAACAGAATATGTTGATGCGAAACGTACTGGAAGGGGTACAACAGATAGAGTTACCGCGAATGATAAAGAAGTAATATGGAATGTTTACTTAAAATATGATCAAGAGCTAAAAAACAGGGGTAAAGTTGATTTTGATGATTATGCAATAAATAGCTTACGAAAAATTGAAAATGACCCATTTTGGAAACCACCCTTTACTCATATAATTATTGATGAAGCACAAGATTTGAACAAAGCTCAAATTCTAGTTATTTCAAAATTAGTATCTCCAGAAACTGAGAGTATTTCAATCATAGCAGATGCGGCTCAAAGGATTTTTAAAAGTGGTTTTACTTGGTTGGAAGTTGGGTTAAATGTTCGGGGAGGTAGAACTATAGAATTCAAAAAAAACTATAGAAACTCTGCGCATATTGCTCGTGCAGCACTTTCCTTATTAGCGAATGAAGAAGATAAATCAGAATTTACAAACGTAGAAACAGCTCTTTCAGGAGGGGAAAAACCAATTGTAGGTTATTTTGATGACTTTGATGACCAACTTGCTTATTTGAAAGGAGAATTAAAAAACCTAAAAACTGAAGGGAAAATAAGTAGTACGATTGTTTTACATAGGACTAATGATGGTGTAAGAAGGATTCAAAGCTACCTTAATAATAATGGTTTTGAAACCGAACTTGTAAAATCTAATCAGGCTGTAAACTACAATAGTGATAGCATCAAAATCTGTACTATGTCTTCTGTTAAAGGGTTAGAGTTTAATAATGTCTTCATTATGGATTTGACAGACGATGTTATCCCCTATCCCCCAGGCTTTATTGAGACAGATGATGAATTTCATATTTCAACAGAAAGAAGACTTTTATATACCTGTATGACTAGAGCAAGGACAGGTCTTTATCTAATAGGCGATAAGGATAACCCATCAAGGTACTCCGCTGAAATTGATGGCAATTTATTGAATAATATTACAAAATCTTCCTCAGTTAAAGATTTTGAAGATGATGACCTACCTTTCTAATTATGGACTTAAAAAAAGATTATATAGAATTTCAAAACGAAATATCAAGGCGAGGTATTAAGTATTTGATACACTTTACACCAACTATTAACCTGTACAGCATTTTAGAGCAGGGAAAACTGATGTCAAGAAGAGTACTTGAAAATTTAGATATTGAGCAATTCGACATTTTGGACTATGTCCAATTTACTGATAACGTCAGATATGATGATAAAAGCTTTATAAATTTATCTATTTCAGGCCCAAATACTTTTCTGTTTTCAAAATTCCAAGAGAGAACAAAAGATGATATAACCATAAATTGGTGTGTCTTAAAAATTGACCAAAAACACATCTATCAAAAGGAGACAAAGTTTGCGGTAACTAATGCCGCATCAAATGCTGCAAAGTCAATTGGAGTGACGGGCGACATTGAAAAATTTAAAACGCTTTTTGCTAATAACATAAATATACCTTTTGGTGTTCGTGGTAGGATAAATTCAAAGTTTCCAACTAATGTTCAAGCAGAAGTGCTAGTAAAAGATGAAATCCCAGTTGAAAGTATTATTCAATTGTGTTTTGAATCACAGGAAAGTTTAGCGTCTGCCAAAGCTGCATTGTCAGAGTTTAATACAAGTAATTTTGTTGTTGACAAAGATATTTTTTCTCCAAATAGAGCAATATGAAACCAGAAACTAAATATAAAGGAGCGATTAAGCTAGCTGCAATTGGGGATGCCCTTGGTTGGATTACCGAGTTTGAAAAAAACTCTGATTCCTTGAAATTAAAATATGGAACTGATTATGTTTCCAACTTTTACGATTGGAAAAAAGAAGTTGGGGGAAGATTCAATGGATACATAGATCATTTAAAAAAGGGTTCATATTCAGACGATACCCAACTTTTGCTTTCTGTTGCAAGGTCAATTAAGATTGACGGCACAATTGACCGTGAGTATTTTTCTAAAATAGAATTACCAAATTGGCTTTTGTATGCACGTGGAGCAGGTAGAACTATCAAAAATGCAGCAAGAAAGATTGAACGTATATCAGCAAAATGGAATAGCAATTTTTTTAGTTACAAGGCAGGTAATGCAACGATTGATTATAGAGAAAGTGGTGCTAATGGTGCAGCAATGCGAATTCTTCCCATTGCGCTTGCTAACTTTGGAGACATTGATAAAATAAAAGAGGAAATCTTTGCTAACAGTATTGTAACTCACGGTCACCCAAGAGCGATTATTGGTGCTATGCTTTATGGTTATGCTATTGATACAATTTTAAAATTTCGACCTGAACATTTTACTTACGAAGCATTTTTAACAGAGCTTGGAAAAGATATTCATCAAAAGCTTTCAATTCCATTTATTCAAAAAACCAATTTTAGCAGTTGGGAAAAGGAATGGAATAGTAAAGCAAAAATTCCATTTAGAGAGCTATATCAAATAATCCTTGATGAAACGCAACAATACTTGCGAGATGTATATAAAAGCCTGATAAATAAAATTGAAGATGATAAAGCACTTAAAAATCTAGGCTGTTATAGTCCAGATACAAAGGGCTCAGGGACTTCAACTGTTATTGCAGGGATTTTTTTTTGTTGTAAATATCATAAAGAACCTATAAAAGGCATTGAACAAGCAGTTAACTCAATTGGAACAGACACAGACAGTATAGCGGCTTTTGCAGGTGGATTAATTGGTTCACTACACGGCACATCTATTATTCCTGAAAGATTGAAATTAATTCAAGATTCAGATTATCTTGAAAATATAGCATTAAGATTATTAGAAATTTCTGAGAGCAGAGAAACAGAAATAAAAAGGGAATATTATTCAGATTTGAAGTCAATAAATACCATTAATAGAGACAATTATGAATTGGGTGAAACTGTATTTTTTATACCTCTTGGAAAAGGAAAGGTGGTTGATATTGATAGACAGGATACTTTAACTAAAGGGAAGTATAATCTAATATTAGACGTTGAATTTGAATTGGGGCAAAGTTGCCGTTTCGCCCAAATTTTGAACAAAGAAGAAAAAGAGAATTCAAAACCAGAAACACCTGCCAATCAAAGCGAAATTGAAAAAGACATAAACTTTTTGAATGCACTGAAAATTAACTTTCAAACTAAAGAGAGAATTGACAAATTTTTGAGTGGATTAAATAAAGACCAACAAAAGGAATTTAGAGAGATATTAAAACAAATTGAGAAGAATGTTCAACGCTAACAGCCACACAATTACTCACTGTCTGTATAATTTCAATGGTGTTCGTGAATGCTTAGCATTTGCCAAGAAATTTTATTTTTTCCGATGATGTCTTTTTACGGAACATTTTTTTAGCCGAAAAACAGGTTGTGAATGACTACCCATTTCTAACGTGGCTGTTAGGATGTGCGCAGCAAACCGACGCAAAAAAATAATCTCGCTTATAAAGATCCTACGGACTTCAAAAAAGAATGTTTTAAAGTATATTTGGGGTTTTAACACGGACTGCCGTTGGGCACAATTAAAAATAGAAATTGGGAATATTTAAGACACTATTTGATTTAAGATTAAAGGCTCACAATCGACCTCTGGAAGATTATCTTACAGAAATAATTTCTTTCGTTTTAAATAGTGATTTAGATTTATTTAATGATTTTCTTATTCATTTTGGAATTACAGAAAACCGAGTTGAATCTTACGATATTACAACTCAACTTGTTTTAAAGAAAATAAACAAACACTCAGCAGATAGTCGACCAGATATGGTGATATTTTTAGAGAAAAAAGTGATGTTCTTTGAAAATAAAGTAAACTCAAAGGAAGGTTTTAAACAGCTCAAAAGATACGCTGAACATTTGGACAAAATTACTGATGAAAAAAAAACGTTAGTGTATATAACAAAACACTTTGACTTAAAAAATACCGAAAATATTTTTTTAGATTGTAATGACCATATTGATTTTATCCAAATTAGATGGCACAGAATATATAGGTTTTTAAAAAAATTTAAATCTAACCCAGTAGTTTTTGAACTCTTACTTTTTATGAAACAAATCAACTTATCTATGAATAATCAATTTAATCCTTCTGACATAATAACTTTAACGAACTTCACTAATGTTCGTAAAATGATGGATGAAACAATGTTTGGTAAAGTATCAATAAAATTCAAACAAATCAATAAGGGAATTTCCCAAAATTCAGCAATTATGACTCAACTTCGATCCCACGACAGATACATCTATTATAAGTCTCATAAAGATAGAATGTGGTGTGGACTTGGATATTGGATGAACTCACGAAATGAAAAAGACTACCCAGATGTTGGAATTGTTATAGAAGTTGCGCCACAGTCTTCTTTACGAAAAGAGATTATTTCAATTTTTCAAACAATTGTTAAAGAAAATAAATCTTGGAAAGGATACAATTTATCTAATCCAAAAGCTTGGGCTGGAATCACATATAGGATTAGTCTTCAAAGTTTTTTAGCAGAGGAAAGTCAGACAGATAAAATTAGGGAGTATTTCATAGTAGGACTTGAGCAAATGGAAAAGATATTTGAAGATAACGAAAAGTTACCGACAAATAAATAACTATTCACAATAACTA
>JAIUMW010000198.1 GCA_022565365.1 Oceanicaulis sp. | reverse complement strand
TCATGTCCCTGAAGCCGCGCCGGCAAGCGCACACGCCGCAACAACCCCGCTGGACGCACCGCGTCGAGCCTGGGTGTCTCGCGGGCCTCCAGGAGGGTGTCCCGCGCTTTCGCGGGCTCCGTGTGCCGGTGATGACGAGCGTAATGCCGGTCGCTTCAGAGAACCCGCGGGGGATAGGGGGAGACAGGGGGAGAGTCAAGGGTGAGGGGGGGTGGGGGGGGTTTCAATTCCCGCTTCCGGCCTCGCAATTGCCGCTCAAACGTCGGCGGCAAGCCAGCGACGCAGCCTTCTGTCCCGCTCAGCCCTGGCGCCGCATAAATTCGGCAAAAAGCGGCACGCTGAAGTCCAAATATCCGTGATCAGTGCTGTAGATCATGCCTTTTGAGATGATGCTTGCCCGCGCGGGCCCTAACGAACCCTGGCTGCGGCCCATCGCTTGGGCAATATCCGCCATGGCGTAGGGTCCATCTCCAAGCCCTGCCATCGCCTTTACAAACTGCACCTCTGCCCTCGTCAGACGGTCGATCCGTACCTTGAAAAAACCCTCGTCGAGCAGCGCCAGCGTTTCGGCGTACGAGTTGTCTGCATCGGCAATAGTGATTGTGGGGCCTTCTGCATTATTCCAGACCACGAACGCCCACTCTTGAAGAAAGAATGGGTATCCTTTGGTGCGCTCGGCAATCAGGTCCAATGCCTCCGGTGTGATTTGAGCGTCTTCATCAACAATCGGCTTTTCAATGGCTTGCCTTGCGGAGGCCTGGTCGAGGGGTCCCACGGGGGGATATAAAAACAGACGCTCAGCGTACGATTTCGCCTCCCCCGCCAAACGCGCAATTTGCGGGAGGCCCGCCCCGATCAAGATAACAGGCAAGCCTTCCTGCGCAATCCGATGCATCGCCACAATCAATGCTGACAGGTCGGCTTCCGACAGATACTGCACTTCATCAATCAGGAGCACCCAACCACGTCCGGCAGCCTGAGCAGCCCTTCCGATCAAAATGAAAAGTTCGGGAAGATCGTATTGAAGATCGCCCGTGTCGGCCAGTCCAGGTTCGGGCTCCACGCTTATTTCCACGCCGCCCATCTCGATCTTGAAAGCCGAAGCAAAATTCCTCAACGCTTTCAGTCCGCGAATAGCTATCTGCTTTGCCGCCTCCACCCCGGACAGCGATCGTATGGCCCGTCGCATTTCCGGGTAGAGGAGGCGAGCAAGGCTCTCGCCCTCGGGAGACTCGACCCGGGACACGAGAAAGCCATCACGCTCGGCGTTCCGACCGATTTCATTGAGCAGCACGGTCTTCCCGGTGCCGCGCAGGCCAAGCAGCAGCATCGACCGCGCACTTCTTCCCCTGAGGGCTCTTCCGCAAGAGATTTTTGCCGCCTCAAGAATGGCGTCTCGGCCTGCAAGTTCCGGGGGGCGGCTGCCTGCTCCAGGCGCGAATGGATTGCGATACGGGTCCATTATTCCACCATTAAGCTGAGCGTCGACTAGCGATTTATAGGGCTGTCTAGCGAATTTCGCTAGACTTCGCTAGATATCGCTAGCCAAACGCTATCTGACTGCGGTGGAATGTGAAACCTCCAAACGCGGCATTGGGCGCGTAGCCATGAGTCGCGGATCAGAATTGAAATTGTTGGGTACCGAAGTCTCGCGGCCTGTCACACAGGCGGCGACGATACTGCGTTTAAGATTCAATGCGTGGCGCGACCCACCCCCTACCCCGCCACCTTCTTCAGCCGCTCGCGCAGCTCGGCGAGGACGTATTCATTGCCCGCGGCGATGTCGCCAGTTTCCAGCACGTCGCCGGTTTCTTCAATCGCGCCGGCGAAGCCGCCCGCTTCGCGCATCATGACGATGCCCGCCGCGATGTCCCAAGGCTTCAGGCCGCGCTCCCAGAAGCCGTCAAACCGGCCCGCGGCGGTCCAGGCGAGATCCAGCGAGGCGGCGCCATAGCGCCTTATCCCTGCACACATCGGCATGATGGCATGCAGTTCCTTCAGGGCGCGGGCATGGCCGGTCTTGCCGAAAAAGGGCAGGCCGGTGGCGATGACGCAGTCCTGGAAATGGCGGCGCTCGGCGACGCGCAGGCGGCGGTCATTGACATAGGCGCCGCGGCCCTTTTCGGCGTGGAACAGATCGTCGGTGGCGGGATTATAGATCACGCCCGCGATCAGCTCGCCCTCGCGCTCCAGCGCCACGGAGAGGGCGAAATGGGGCGGGGCGTGGGTGAAGTTCGTGGTGCCGTCCAGGGGATCGACGATCCAGCGGTGGGAGCGGTCAGTGCCGTCCACCGCGCCGCGCTCCTCCATCAGGAAACCATAGCCGGGGCGCCCGCGCGACAGCTCGGCGAACAGAATTTCTTCCGATTTGAGAGCGGCGGCGGTGACGAAATCGGCGGGGCCCTTGCGCGAGACCTGCAAATGCTCGACCTCGTTGAAGTCGCGCACCAGCTTGCGGCCGGCCTTGCGGACCGCGCCGGTCATCACCTGCATCAGGGCGGAGACGTTTCCCATGGGCCTAGTCGGCCCGGCGCACGTAGGAACCGTCTTCGGTGGAGACCACCACTTTCTCGCCCACGCCGACAAACGGCGGCACGGCCGATTTCACGCCGCCCGACAGCATGGCCGGCTTGTAGGAATTGGCCGCGGTCTGGCCCTTCACCACCGGCTCGGTATCCACCACTTCAAGCTCCACATGATTGGGCAGGGTGATACCGATGGGCTTGTCCTCATAGAGCTCGACAATCACCTTCATGCTGTCGGACAGGAAGGCGGCGCGCTCTTCGCTGACGAAATCGATGTGCAGGGAGATCTGCTCATAGGTTTCGGTGTTCATGAACACCAGCATCTCGCCCTCGGCGTAGAGATACTGATAATCGCGCTGCTCCAGGCGCACGCGCTCCACCTTGTCAGCGGAGCGGAAGCGCTCGTTGAGCTTGCGCCCGTCGAGAATGTTCTTCAGCTCCACCTGGGCGAAGGCGCCGCCCTTGCCGGGCTTCACGTGATCGGCCTTGACCGCCGTCCACAGCGTCTCCTGGTGTTTGATCACCATGCCGGGCTTGATTTCATTGCCGTTGATTTTCATGGAAGGCGCGATCCTGGGATACGGCGCGTCCGGACGGACCGGGCGCGGGTTTGTCTAGAGCCGCGCCCGTGTATCAGGGCCGCCCGGCCCCGGCAAGCTGCACGCCCCTCACTCCGGCTTCGCCGCCGCCGCTATCAAGCTTGCATCAGCCAGCGTGCTCATGAGCCGCCGCGCCCATCCCAGGCCGAATGTCGGGAAGGTGTTGAGGCGGGCGTAGAACACCATGCGGCGCGCCGCGATCTCGTTGATCGTGTCGCCGGGCTTGAGGCGCGCGGCGGCGGCCAGCGTCTGCGGGCCGATCACGCCATCATCGGAAACGCCCAGCGCCCTTTGCAGGAACAGCGCAGCCTGGCGGGGGCCGTGATTGACCGCAGCGTCAAAGACCATGGCATCCACGCCTGCGGGCAGATCATCACAGCGGCACGCATCCCAGTAGCGCGCCCGGTAAATCGCCCCGGCCTCCTGCCGGGCGAGGGCGCGCACGTCCTCGCGGCTGACGGCCTTGCCGCGCCAGGCCGCAAGCGTGCCCTGGGTGATCCCGAAATTGGTCGCGCCGCCGGGATCGGACGGGTGATCGGAAAATCCCCCCTCCCAGTGAAACACGTGTTCCAGCGCCGTCTCGAACCTGTCCATGCCTGTCTCCTCTGTTTGAGGGGCTGAAGCATGGGGCTGGCGGGCAGGCCTGTGCATTAGGCCGGGGATAGTGGCGACGGATAGCAATGGGGCGTGAGCGGCGGCGCATGGCGAAATCCATTTCCGTGACCGCGCAAACCGCCTAAACCTCGCGCCATGATTCACCGCCTTTCCCGTCTCGCATTCGGCGTGTCCGGCGCCCACGGCACGCTGCTGGTCCCGGCCCGGGCGACCCGGCGCCTGATCGCGCGCGCCTTCGAGGGCGGGGTGCGGGTGTTCGACACCGCGCCCGCCTATGGCGCCGGCGAGGCCGAGCGGCGCCTGGGCAAAGCCCTGCGCGACCTGCCGCGCGATGAGATTTTCGTGTGCACAAAGGCGGGAATAACCAGCGAGGGCGTCTCCGGGCGGCTGCGGGATTTCTCGCCTGCGGGCATCGAAACCAGCGTGCGCGCCAGCCTCTCCCGGCTGGGCGTGGAAGGGGTGGACGCGCTATTCCTGCACGGGCCCGACCCGTATGAGATGACCGAAGCGCTGTTCACCCGCCTCGCCGCGCTGAAATCGGCGGGCGCGTTCGCCGCGCTGGGCGTGACCGGGATGGGGCCGGAGCTGGATGCGGCTATCGCCTCGGGGCGGTTCGATCTGATGATGGCCCCGGTTCATCCGTTTATCAATGATCGCGAGGAGGCGCGCCTGGCGGCCGCGCGCGCGCGCGGAATGGCAGTGATCGCGATCCAGACCTCAGGCGACACGCCGCCGGGCCGGCGCCTGCCGCGCCGGCCGGCGGATATGTATACGCTGGCGCGCAGCCTGCGCCCGGTCACGCCCGGCCGGGGGCGGGTCGATCCGGTGGAGGGCGTGCGCGCAGCGCTGGCGCGGCCCGATGTGGACACGGTGCTGATCACCACAACACGGCGCGCCCATCTCGACGCCCATCTGGCCGCCTGCCAGGACGCCGGTGCGGGCCGGGCAGAGACGCCGCGCGCGCTGAAGCCTGCGCCCATGATACAGACAGAACGCCCTGAAGCGCCCGCCCCGGCAGACCCGGTCTTCGCCCTGCCCGCCCCGACGCGCGCTGCCGGGCTGGCGCGGCTTGAAGCGTTCACACCCGCCATGGGCGGGGTGTACGCGGCCCGGCGCAATGAAGATATGGGCCCGTACGACCGTTCCAATGTGTCGCTTCTGAGCGCCCATGTCCGCCGCCGCATAGTGCGCGAGGAGGAGCTGGTGCGCGCCGCTATCGGCGCCCACGGTCCGGAGGCGGCGGAAAAATTCGTTCAGGAGGTCTGCTGGCGCACCTACTGGAAAGGCTGGCTGGAGATGCGGCCCCCGGTCTGGGCGGATTACCGCGCCGGACTGGCGGGCGATCTCGATGCCCTGGAGCGCGATGGCGCGCTGGCGCAGCGCTACACCGCCGCCATCGAGGGCCGCACGGGCCTTGAGTGCTTCGACGCGTGGGCGCGCGAGCTCAATGAGACCGGCTGGCTGCACAATCACACGCGCATGTGGGCCGCCTCGATCTGGATCTACACGCTGGACCTGCCCTGGCGCCTGGGCGCGGACTGGTTCTTGCGCCATCTCATCGACGCCGACCCGGCCTCCAACACGCTGAGCTGGCGCTGGGTGTGCGGGCTGCATACGCCGGGCAAGACCTATCTGGCCCGCGCCGGCAATATCGCCCGCTTCACCAATGGACGCTTCAAGCCGTCGGCGCACGACCTCGCCGCCGAAGCGCCGCCGCTGGCCGAGGATCCGGGACACCCTCCGCCCGTCCCGCTGGCGCCGGGCGCTGAGCCGGATGCAGGCGCGCCAAGCTTCCTGCTGCTGACCGGCGAGGATCTGCACCCGGAAAGCTGGGGCCTGGAGGGGCTGGATGTGCGCTGCGCGGCCACGCTGGATGCCTCCGCCGCCCTCAGCCCGCTGCCCACCGGGGACGCCGCCAACGCCT
>JAIUMW010000197.1 GCA_022565365.1 Oceanicaulis sp. | reverse complement strand
TTGTAGCTGACCATGTCCGGGTTGGGCCGGCGCGCAACGCCCGAATCCATCGCCGCCTTGGCCACATAGGGCGGGACATGGCTGATCAGGCGCGGATCAAACGGCGCCGGGATAATGTAATCCTTGCCAAACGTGGGCCGGGCGCCGTGATAAGCGGCGGCGACCTCGTCGGGCACGTCCTCGCGCGCGAGCTCGGCCAGCGCCATCACCGCGGCGATCTTCATCTCCTCATTGATGGTCTTGGCGCGCACATCCAGCGCCCCGCGGAAAATATAAGGGAAGCCCAGCACGTTATTGACCTGGTTGGGATAGTCCGACCGGCCCGTGGCCATGATGGCGTCAGAGCGCACCGCGCGCACGTCTTCGGGCGTGATCTCCGGATCGGGATTGGCCATGGCGAAGATGATCGGGTCAGCGGCCATGGATTTGACCATGTCCTGATCCACCGCGCCCTTCACCGACAGGCCGATGAAACAGTCCGCGCCGCTCAGCGCCTCGGCCAGCGTGCGCGCATCGGTGTCGGCGGCATGGGCCGATTTCCACTGGCTCATGCCTTCCGTGCGGCCCTTGTAGATGACGCCCTTGGAGTCGCACAAAATCGCGTTGTCCTGGGCCACGCCCATGGCCTTGATCAGCTCCAGCACGGCAATGCCCGCCGCGCCCGCGCCATTGACCACGACTTTCAGGTCCTTGATGTCGCGCCCGGTCAGCTCGCAGGCATTGATGATGCCCGCCGCCGTGATGATGGCGGTGCCATGCTGGTCATCGTGGAAGACCGGGATATCCAGCGCCTCGCGCAGGCGCTGCTCGATGATGAAGCAATCGGGACCCTTGATGTCTTCCAGATTGATGCCGCCGAACGTATTGCCGAACCGGCGCACGCATTCCACGAAGGCGTCCGGATCGTTTTCCTCAACCTCGATATCGATGGCGTCCACATCGGCGAAGCGCTTGAACAGCACCGCCTTGCCCTCCATCACCGGCTTGGAGGCGGCCGCGCCCAGATCGCCCAGGCCCAGAATGGCGGTCCCGTTGGAGATCACCGCCACCATATTGCCCTTGGAGGTGTAGTCGTAGACCGCGTCCGGGTCCGCCGCGATCGCCTTGACCGGGGCCGCCACGCCGGGGCTGTACGCCAGCGACAGATCGCGCTGGGTCGCCATGGGCTTGGTGGGTTGCAGCGCGATCTTGCCGGGCGTGGGATAGCGGTGGAAGTTCAGCGCTTCCTCATCATCCACGCGGGGGCGGTGGTCGGTCATGGCGGGGGGTTCCTGGATCACGAAGACAAATGGCGGGGTGATCAGCCTACAAGGTTCGCGCGGCGCGGCAAAACCCGGCTGTCAGGCCCCGGCATGAGGCCTTGCTCCGCGCCCGCACGCGGGTAATTTGCGCACGATGACCCGTCCGGCTGATCCTGACACGCTGATGCAGCGCGCCTTCCCCACGCCGGAGGGGGCCACGCCCATGATGGTGCAGTTTCTGGAGCTGCGCGCGCAGGCGCCGGCCGAGGCGCTGTTGTTCTACCGCATGGGCGATTTTTACGAGCTGTTCTTTGACGACGCGGTGCGCGCGGCGGAGGCGCTGGACATCGCGCTGACCAAGCGCGGCGAGCATCAGGGCGAGCCCATCCCCATGTGCGGCGTGCCGGTCCACCACGCCCAGAGCTATCTGTCGCGCCTGATCAAGGCGGGCTTCAAGGTCGCCGTGGGCGAGCAGATCGAGGACCCGGCGGAAGCGAAAAAGCGCGGCGCCAAGTCTGTCGTGCGCCGGGCCATCACCCGCATCGTCACCCCCGGCACGCTGACCGAGGAAGACCTGCTGGAAGCGCGCAGCGCCAACCGCATCGCGGCGCTGGCGCGCCTGGCTGATGGGACCCGCGCTCTGGCCTGGGCCGATGTCACCGACGGCAGTTTCGCCGCGACGGCGCACGATAGCGATGACGCCCTTGAGGCCGAGCTGGCGGCGCTGAACCCGTCTGAACTTCTGTGCGCCGACGAGGATGCGCGCCTGGCCGCCATGCTGGCCCCGTCCGCCGCAATCACGGCGCGCGCGCGGGCCAAGTTCGATCCGGGCGCGGGCGAGCGGCGGCTGAAGCAGCATTTCGAGGTGCAGAGCCTGGAGGCGTTCGGCGATTTCTCCCGCGCCGCCATCGCCGCGCTGGGCGCGCTGCTCGATTATCTCGAACTCTCGCAAGCCGGCGCGCCCGCGCGCCTGACCCCGCCGCGCTCTGAACGCGCAGGCGGGGTGATGGCCATTGACCCGGCGGCGCGCGCCAGCCTGGAGATCGAGCGCACGCTGACCGGATCGCGTAAAGGTTCATTGATCGACGCCATCGACCGCACGGTGACGGCGCCCGGCGCGCGCCTGCTCGCCGAACGCCTCGCAAGGCCCTCCATGGACGCATCCGAAATCAACGCCCGGCTGGACGCTGTCGCCTGGTTCGCCGATGACCGGGCTGCGCGTGCGGGCGTGCGCGAGCGCCTCAAAGCCGCCGGCGATCCGGCGCGCTGCCTGACCCGGCTGCTGCTGGGGCGCGCGGGCCCCCGCGATCTCGCCCAGCTGGCGCGCGCGCTCAAAGAAGGCGAGCGCCTGATTGCGGGCCTGTCAAAAGACCGGCTCGCCAAACCGCCGGCCTCTGTCGCCGCGGCGCTGGACGCGCTGTCGCTGGCCGCGCGGCCGGAGCTGGCGGCGCTGGTCGCGGACGCCGAACGGGCGCTGGCGCCCGAGCCGCCCCTTCTGGCGCGCGATGGCGGCTTCATTGCGCCGGGCTGGTCAGCCGCGCTGGACGAGGCGCGCAGCCTGCGCGACCAGTCGCGGCGCGTGGTGGCGGGCCTGCAGAAAACCTATGCCGACCAGACCGGCGTGGCGGGCCTGAAGGTCAAGCACAACAATGTCCTTGGCTATTTCATCGAGGTGACGGCGCGCCATGGCGACGCGCTGATGGGCGATAACGCTTTCATCCACCGCCAGACCATGGCCAACGCCGTGCGCTTCTCCACCCCGGAGCTTGGCGAGCTGGAAGCCAAGATCGCCCAGGCCGGCGAGCGCGCTCTGGCGCTGGAACTGGAGACGTTTGAGGCGTTCCGCACACGGGTGGAAGAACAGGCAGACGCCATCCGCGCGGCGGCGTCCGCGCTGGCGGCGCTGGATCTCGCCTCGGCCTGCGCGGAGTGGGCGGACGAGAGCGGCGCCTCGCTGCCCGTGGTGGATGACAGTTTCGCCTTCGAGGTTGAAGGCGGGCGCCATCCTGTCGTCGAAGCGGCGCTGGCGCGTGGCGGTGAGGGGCGCTTCACGCCCAATGCCTGCACGCTGGACGGCGCGGGCAAAGCCCATCCGCGCCTGATGCTGGTCACTGGCCCCAACATGGCGGGCAAATCCACCTATCTGCGCCAGAACGCCCTCATCGCCGTGATGGCGCAGGCCGGGCTCTACGTGCCTGCGGCGCGGGCCCGCGTGGGGCTGGTGGACCGGTTGTTCTCGCGCGTGGGCGCGGCGGATGATCTGTCGCGCGGGCGCTCCACCTTCATGGCCGAGATGATCGAGACCGCCGCCATCCTCAACCAGTCCGGCCCGCGCGCCCTCGTCATCCTGGATGAAATCGGGCGCGGCACGGCCACGTTTGACGGCCTGTCCATCGCCTGGGCGGCGGTGGAGCATCTGCACGCCGTCAATGGCTGCCGCGCCCTGGTCGCCACCCATTATCATGAGCTCACGCGCCTGGTGGACGCGCTCGAGGCCGCAGGCAATTGCTCGCTGCGCGCCAAGGAATGGAAGGGCGAGCTGGTCTTCCTGCACGAGGTCCAGCCCGGCCCCGCCGACCGCTCCTACGGTGTCGAGGTGGCCCGCCGCGCCGGCCTGCCCTCCGCCGCCGTGGCCCGCGCCCGCGAAATCCTCGACCGCCTGGAATCCGACGGCGCCCCGGCGGCGGCCCTCGCCGACCTCCCCCTCTTCTCCGCCAAGCCCCCCGCCCCGCCGGCAAAGCCCAGCGCCGTGGAAGAGCGCCTCAAAAGCGTGGACCCCGACGGGCTGAGCCCGAAAGACGCGCTGGAGCTGATCTATGCGCTGAAGGGGATGGTTTAACCCCCCGCCTTCTCCCCCGCGCCTTGCTCCCTCACCCCCAGCGCGTCGGCCAGCCTTACCGTGGCAGAGCCCGGCCGCAACGGCTTGGGTTGGCTTTCGTGGGGGGCCCAGCCGGCCATGTGGAGGACTTCGAAACGGGCGGGGATGCGGCCGTCGCCTTCAGCGAAGCGTTCGGCGTAGATTTGCGCGGCGCGTACGAACAGGGCCCTTGTAGCCGGCGTGCGGGGGCGCTGGGTCAGGGCGCTGGTTTCGCCCATTTTGCGCAGATCGCGCATCAGGACGAAGGCATTGCCATAGCGCGCGGTGACCCGGTCCACATCCGACACCGGCAGGGCGAAGCCGGCCCGGCCCATGAGCCCGGCCATGTCGAAGGCGTCAGCAAACGGCGAGACGCGTGGATGGGCGCCGCCCTTGAGTTCGCTTTCAGCGGCCAGCAGGCACTGGCGCAGCTCGGTCAGGGTCGCGCCGCCCAGCATCGCCCCGGCGAAAAAACCGTCGGGTTTGAGCGCATGATTGATCTGGATGAGCGCGCCCACGAGATCATTGGTCCAGTGCAGCGACAGGCAGGAGAGGACCAGGTCGACGCTTTCAGGCGCGATCGGCAGGGCCTCCTCATCCAGGCACACGGCAGGGCCGGAGCTGAGCGCGGCCATGGCGGGGGACAGGTCCGCTTCGATCAGTGTGCCGATCTTGGCGGCGGCCTCTGGGCGGTGATTCAGGGCGCGGCCCACCGCTCCGCCGCCGCCCAGCACCAGGGCGACCGGAAAATCACGCGACACGCTTTCCACACGGTCGAGGAGATCATCGGCGACTCGCGCATGAAGAAAGTCATAGTCTATATATTCGCCTGCAGCGCGATTGCGGCGCGCGCGCACAAGCGCCCGGTCGAACAGGCGCGGCGGATTGGCGGAGGGTGAAGATGAAGCAGTCATGGAGCGGATATGCACGCTTTGGCGCGGCGGGCAAAGCCGGGGCTGCGCTCGGCCGTCTGCTGGACCTGGTCTGGCCGCCGCTCTCGCCCCTGTCGGGCCGGGCGGTGAGCGAGCCGGGCCTTCTGGACCCGGAGGACTGGGCGCGCATCCAGTTCCTGGCGCCGCCCTGGTGCAAATCCTGCGGCACGCCCTTCGCCTATCCGTCGGCGCCGGACATGATCTGCCCGGCCTGTCATGCCCGCGCCCCGGCCTATACCCATGCGCGCTCGGCCTTTGTTTATGACGCGTCCAGCCGGGCGCTGGCGCTGGGGCTGAAGCATGCCGGGCGCACGGACGGCCTTGAAGCTTTCGGGCGCTGGATGACGCGGGCGGGGGCGGACTGTCTTGACGGCGCCGACGCCCTGATTCCGGCGCCGCTGCATCGCCGCCGCCTGCGCCAGCGCCGATTCAATCAGTCGCTCCTGCTGGCCAATGCGGTATCGCGCGCCTGCGGCGTGCCGGTGGACCCCCATGTGCTGATGCGCGTGCGCGCCACGCCCACACAAGGGGGGCTCAGCGCCGGGGGCCGCGTCCGCAATGTAGCCGGCGCCTTTCGGGTGCGGGCCGGGCGCGCCGATGCGATCAAAGACAAGCGCCTTGTGCTGATTGATGACGTGCACACCACGGGCGCGACGCTGGAGGCGTGCGCCC
>JAIUMW010000196.1 GCA_022565365.1 Oceanicaulis sp. | reverse complement strand
GATGAAGCGCCAGTATCGCAAGGAAGACGCCGATCTGCGCACGCTGGAGCTGGCCGAGGATCTCAAGATCGACATGGACGAGTTCTTTGCGCGCGACTATGCCGGCTCTGCGGCGCGCTATGAGCGTATGGCCCAGGGCAAGGCCGGTCCGGCGTCCGAGGCCGAAGCGTCCTATGACACCGAGCCGCCGCCCTACGAGCGCCGCTAGATTTTGCGCGGTCCGGGGTGGCGCGTGCCGCTCTGGCGCCCCATGCTCACGGTTAACGCCAGCGGACGACGGGGGAGGACGCCATGCGCTCGAAGGACCTGATTGGCTTTTTCAACATCGCCATCGTGATCGGGGTGCTCGGCGCGATCAGCTATCTCGCCATTACGCTCCAGCCGGCCGAATATGATCCCGAAACGTTGTGCCTGGCCGGCGAGCAGCCGCCCCATGTGGTGGTCATGATCGACCGCACCGAGGTGATCTACACCCCCGCCCAGGCCGATCAGATCCGCCAGACGATCCTGAATGCGCGCAACGGGCTGGAAATCGGCGAGCGGCTGTCGGTGTACGAGCTCAATCATCGCGGCGAGATTCGCAACACCAACCGGTTCTCTGTGTGCAATCCGGGCCGGGGCGACCAGATCAACCCGCTCTACCGCAATCCCCAGCGCGTGCAGGCGCGCTATGAGGCCCAGTTCGACCGGCCGCTGGACGTGGCGCTGGAAGGCCTGTTCGACCTCATCGAGTCGCCCGTCACCCCGCTGCTGGAATCCCTGGCCGAGCTGACCACGCGGCCAGAGTTTGATCGCTCCACGCCGCGCCGCCGCGTGGTGCTGATCTCTGACATGTTCCAGAACACCCGCCTTTACACGGTCTACGGTCCGGTCCGCCAGGATTTGCAAAACCGCCTGCCGCCGCCTGAACAGGTGGCGGACGCGATCCGCAACGAATACGGCGACGGGCTGCGCGGGCTGGAGCTGGACGTCTATTATGTCGACCAGCCGGGCTGGAGCCAGGAGGAGCGCGTCCTCATCCGCGCCCACTGGCGCGCGATCTTCCGCGAGCTGGGTGTGCGCGACCGCTGGACGGAGTTTTGAGGGGCTCAGAGGATGATCGTGCAGGGGCGAACTGTCCTTTCGCCCCTTACTCGTCTTCGCCCAGCAGAGCCAGCAAGCCGTCCACCAGCGCAAATTCCCTGAGGCGGGGGCTGTGGCCGTCGGGATAGTCGGTATAGCGCACGTTAAGCCCGGCCTCGCGCAGGGTCTGGGCGGCCTCCATGGTTCTGACCCGGAATCTCTCCTCGTACAGGCCCGCGCTGAGGACGAAGCGCACATGGGCCGCATCCTCGCCAGGGTCAAACACAAGCGGCCTGCCGCGCGACATGACGATGGCGCCGGTGAAGGCCTCGGGCCGGCGCATGGCGGCTTCATGGGCGAATGTCGCCCCGCTGGAATAGCCTGCGATGATGTGCTCGAAGGGCGCGCTGCCCTCTAGCCTTTCCAGTGCGAGGGGCAGGGCTTCATCCACGACAAAGCGCAGATGAGCGGTGAACCGGTCTGTTTCCTGATGGAAGCCGGGCAGGTAATCGGCATTGCGCACGTCAAAGCCGTAATCAGCGGGGGGAATAATCGCGTCGGCGCCCGAGACTATTCCAAGGATCACGACCGGGGGCAGGCGCCCGGCCTCCATCAGCGGTTCAAGGGAGCGCGCCGTGTAGGGCGCACCGCCCCCATCCATCAACGTGAGCAGGGCGAAGGGCGTATCAGAGTCAAAATCCGGCGGCAGATAAAGAATGACCCGCCGGGTTTCGCCATGGGCGTCGCTCTCGATCTCACGGTGGTGCACTGTGCCTTCAAGATCGCGCATCTCCACCTGAGGGCGACCTTGCGGCCCGATGAAGGTGCTGGTCAGATTATCTGACGTCGCGCCGAAATTGATAAAGAAGAGATGGGCTTCGTCGAGATGGCGCAGGCGGAACTGCGCGGCGAAATGGTCATCATCAATGCGGACCATTGGCTCCTGGATGGAGCAGCATAGCCGGGTAGACTCATTCTCCGAGCGCACCACGACAAGCAGGCGATCGTCCCGGCGCTCCACATGGGGCGCGTACCCGTCCCGCCGCGCGATGGCGTCCTGAGCCCAGTCCGCATCAATCTCGTCGCGGCAGATGTAGACATCCCCCTCCAGCGCCGTGTCCGCGCACTCTGCCATGTCCATCCGGGCTGCCGCCTGCGGAGCGGTGAGCGGCAGACCCAAGGCGGACATCGCGAAAGCGGCAGCGCCAATGCGAAGGAGGTTCATGGCCGGACCCTCATTATCTTCTCGTGAGGGCTAAATAATCACCAAGGGCGTGCGTGCGTTCAAGGCATTTTCACGCTTTGCGCTATTTAAATTCGCCTTTACAGGGAGGCGGCGCAGGCGGGCGCATGGCCCGCATTGCCTCCGCCGCAAGCAGGGGAGGGCTATCGCATTTGAGCTTTAAGCACTTTTTTCCTCCCCCGGTGGGGGAGGGTTGGGGTGGGGGGGGGGGCGTCAGCGCCTGCAGTTTTATCTCCGACCGTCCCAACTCTGCCTTCCCGGGCGACCGGAGGGAGACCCGGGATCCATCCACCGGTCTTCGGTTGCCGCTCAACCGGATGGAAGCCATGGAGGGTGGATCCCGGACATTTGCGTCGCAAATTCCGGGAAGGCAGACGTGGATCGGGTCGTGTTCATGTGATCCCGCCCCCCGGCCTCACCCCCGCTCCAGCGCCGCCATCAGATCATCAATGAGATCGTCCGCCGCCTCGATGCCGCAGGACAGGCGTACCAGATCGTCCGGGGTGGGACTGGACGGGCCTTCGATGGGTTTGCGGTGTTCGATGAGGCTTTCCACCCCGCCAATCGACGTGGCCTGGATGAAGACCTGCGTGCTGGCGCACAGGCGCGCGGCGGCCTCGGCCCCGCCTTTGAGACGAATCGATAACAGCCCGCCAAACCCGCCGGTCATCTGGCGCGCGGCGATGGCGTGGCCGGGGTGATCGGGCAGGCCGGGATAGAGCACGTGGGAGATGGCCGGATGGCCGGTCAGCGCCTGCGCCACCTTCAGCCCGTTGGCGCTCTGGCGTTCAAAGCGGACGAACAGGGTGCGCAGGCCCCGGATCAGCAGCCAGGCTTCAAACGGGCCGGGCACGGCGCCGGTAAGGGCGTGGTGATCGCACAGAGCCTGCCAGCGTTCGTCCTGCGCGCGGGTGATCACCGCGCCGGCCAGCACATCGCTGTGGCCGTTGAGGTATTTGGTCGCCGAATGCATCACCATATCCGCGCCCAGATCCAGCGCGCGCGTGGTGCAGGGCGGGGCGCAGGTGCCGTCCACCGCCAGCACCGCGCCGGCGCCGTGGGCGATGTCAGCGGCGCGCGCGATATCCACCAGCGACCAGAGCGGATTGGCGGGGGTTTCGATCCAGACCAGCTCGGTCACGCCCGGACGCACGGCGTGCGCCAGTGCGTCCGGCTCGTCGGGATCGAACAGGGTGAGGGTGAGGGCGCCTCTGGATTCAAGATGATGCAGGAGCTTCTTCGCGCCGTAATACATTTTGGTTTGCGCTGCCACATGGGCGCCGGGTTTGAGCGTGGCGAAAACAGCCATGGCGGTCGCCAGCCCCGAGGCGAACAGGCGCGCGCCCGCGCCGCCTTCCAGCGCGGCGAGAATGTCGGCGGCATGGGCCTGCGTCGGGCCTTCGGGGCGCAGATAATCATGGGCGCCGATGAGGGCGTTGCCGGCGCCGCGCGCATAGGTCGTCGCCAGATGCACCGGCGCGATCACGGCCCCGGTCTCTGAGTCGATCCGGTGCAGCGCCTGCGCGGCGAGGGTTTCGGGGCGCTTATCCATTCAGGATTTTCGCCGCCCGTGGCGCGAAGTAAGTGAGCACCCCGTCCGCGCCCGCGCGCTTGAACGCCATGAGGCTTTCCAGCATGGCGCGCTCGCCGTCGATCCAGCCATTGGCGGCGGCCGCCTCGATCATGGCGTATTCGCCCGAGACCTGGAACACGAAGGTGGGCAGGGCGAAAGCGGTCTTCACCCGCGCCACAATGTCGAGATAGGGCAGGCCGGGTTTCACCATCACCATGTCGGCGCCCTCGGCGATGTCGAGCTCCACCTCGCGCAGGGCTTCGTCGGTATTGGCCGGGTCCATCTGATAGGTCTTCTTGTCGCCTTTCAGCGCCACGGCGCTGCCGATGGCGTCGCGATAGGGGCCGTAGAAGGCCGAGGCGTATTTGGCCGCGTAGGACAGGATCATCACATGCTGGAAGCCGTCCCCGTCCAGCGCCGCGCGGATGGCGCCCACGCGCCCGTCCATCATGTCGGACGGGGCGATCACGTCGCAGCCCGCGCGCGCCTGGGTCAGGGCCTGTGAGCACAGGCGCTCCACCGTGGCGTCATTGAGGATGACGCCGTTTTCGATGAGCCCGTCATGGCCGTGATCGGTGAAGGGATCCAGGGCGACATCGCAGATAATCCCCACCTCCGGCGCGGCGTCCTTCATGGCCTTGATGGCCTGCGCCACCAGCCCGTCCGGATTATCCGCCTGGCTGCCGTGGGCGTCTTTTAGCGAGGCGTCCATATGTGGAAACACCGCGATGGCGGGAATGCCCAGGGACCGCGCCTCGACAGCGGCTTTGGCCGCGTCGGCGACCGTCAGCCGCGTCACGCCGGGCATGGAGGCGACCGGTTCGCTGTGCGCCTTGTCGGTGACCACAAGCGTCCAGACCATGTCATCGGGGGTCAGTGTGTTCTCGCGCATCATGCGGCGCGACCAGTCATGCTGGCGCATCCGGCGCAGACGGGTGGTGGGAAACTGGGCCATGACGTTGTATCTCGCGCTGCGTAAGGTCTTGCTGGCGCACCACACCCGCCCGCGCGCCCCTTGTCTAGGAGGTTTTCCCATGCGGTTCGAACTCACCGAAGAACAGGCGATGATCCAGGACGCCGCGCGCAAGTTCGCCGACGACCGGCTCAAACCCCATGCCGCCAGCTGGGACGAGGAGAAGCATTTCCCCGTTGATGTGCTCAAGGAAAGCGCCGCCATGGGGTTTGCCGGCATCTATACGCGCGAGGATGTGGGCGGATCGGGCCTGAGCCGGGTGGACGCCGCGCTGATCTTCGAACAGCTCTCGCGCGGCTGCGTGTTGACGGCCGCCTTCATCTCCATCCACAACATGGTCTCCTGGATGATCGACACCTGGGGCGATGAGGACCAGCGCCAGCGCTGGCTGCCCAGCCTTACATCTATGGACATGATCGGCTCCTATTGTCTGACCGAGCCCGGCTCGGGCTCGGACGCGGCGAGCCTGCGCACCAAAGCCGTCCGCGATGGCGACGACTATGTGCTCAATGGCGCGAAAGCCTTCATTTCCGGGGCCGGGGTGAGCGATCTCTACATCGTCATGTGCCGCACCGGCGGAGAGGGCGCCAAGGGCGTGTCGGCCATCGTGGTGGAGAAGGATGCGCCGGGGCTGTCCTTCGGGGCGAATGAAAAAAAGATGGGCTGGAACTCCCAGCCCACCGCCGTGGTGTCGTTTGAAGACTGCCGCGTGCCGGGCGCGCCACGTCTGCGCCAGGAGGAGCAGGGCTTCCTGCTGGCCATGAACGGGCTCAATGGCGGGCGCATCAATATCGGCTCCTGCTCGCTGGGCGGCGCGGCGGAGGCCACGGATCTGGCCATCGCCTACGCGAAAGAGCGCAGCCAGTTCGG
>JAIUMW010000195.1 GCA_022565365.1 Oceanicaulis sp. | reverse complement strand
TCAGCGCCGGGGCGCGGGTGCGCGTGGCGCCGGGCTCGGCCTCGGCGGCGGACGTGCTGGCGAGGAAGCCGGCCGGCGTGGTGGTCTCCAACGGGCGGGGCGATCCGGCGGCCACGGGCGCCTATGCGCTGGACACGCTGCGCGGCGTGATCGATGACGGCGTGCCGGTGCTGGGCATTTGCCTGGGCCACCAGATGCTCGCTCTGGCGGTGGGCGCGCGGACGCTGAAAATGGTCAAGGGCCATCACGGCGCCAATCATCCGGTGAAGAATCTCGAGACCGGCCAGGTGGAGATCGTGTCGATGAACCATGGCTTCGCTGTGGATCGCGACACCCTGCCCGCTGACGCCATCGAGACCCATGTGTCGCTGTTCGACGGCTCCAATTGCGGCTTCCGCCTGACGTCAAAGCCGGTCATGGCGGTCCAGCACCACCCCGAAGCCAGCCCCGGCCCGCAGGACAGCTTTGCAGTCTTCGGCCAGTTTGTGGGCGGCTTGCGTTAACCGCCGGGCAGCCATGCTCCGGCGCCGCGTCCTATAGATGCGCATAATTCGATTGGCGCCATGCGTCTGCGCCGTCTAGCTTTCTTGTTGGACGAGCGGTGATCTGCGCGCGGTTCAAGGGGCGCCCGCGCTGCCGGGAGAGATGAGATGACCTATTCCACGGGCTTGCGGCGGGCGCTGCTGGCGGCTGTGTTCACGGCGGCTGCAGCTGTTGTGGTGACCGGATGCGGCGGCGGCGGCGGGGCCTCCGGGCCGATCACCAGCCCCGCGCCGCCCCCTCCGCCTCCTCCCCCGCCTCCGCCGCCGCCACCCCCTCCGCCCGGCAATCCGGGCCAGTTCGAGACAACCGAATACAACAGTCAGTACGGGCTGGGGCTCATCAACGCCTCAACAGCCTATGCCGCCGGCGCAACGGGCCAGGGCATCATCGTCGCGGTGGTGGATACCGGCATCAATCAGAGCCATCCCGAGTTCACCGGACGCATCCATGACTCCAGCCGTGACATCGTGGCCTCGCGCGACAGTCTTGAGGATATTGACGGGCACGGCACCGGGGTGGCCGGCGTGATTGCGGCCAACAAGAACGGGATCGGCGGCCATGGCGTGGCCTTCGAGAGTTCTGTTATGGCGTTGCGGGCCGATACGCCGGGTACTTGCGAAGATGACGACGAGGAAGATGGCGGCTGCCGCTATTCCGACACTAACATCGCTGCAGCGATCGACTACGCCATCGACAACGGAGCGCGGGTGATCAACCTGTCGCTCGGGCGGGAGGTCAGCGCCACTGACAGCTTCACTCTGACCTTTGCGGCCATGCGCCGGGCGGCCAATGCCGGGGTCTTCCTGGTTATCTCCGCCGGTAATGACGGCGGCGACGAGGGCAAGGACGCCACCAACCCGAACTTCCCCGCCAATTTCGCCCGCACCGCTGATGCGCTGGGCTTTGCGGTTGCAGTGGGTTCGGTGGACTGCCCGGGCCAGGTGCTGGGCTGTGCGCCGGCTGATGCAGTGATCTCCGGCTTCTCCAACCGCGCGGGCAATTCGGCCGATGTGTTTCTCGTTGCGCCGGGCCGGCGCATTCTCACGCCCTTCCTGGACAGTGATGATGGCGATCCCCAGCTCGCCCGCTATACCGGCACCAGCTTCTCCGCGCCCCACGTGGCTGGCGCTCTGGCCCTTTTGCTGCAGGCCTTCCCGCATCTTCAGGGCAATGAGGCGCTGCAGATCCTGTTCGAGACCGCGCGCGATCTGGGCGATCCGGGCGCCGACGCCATCTATGGCCGGGGCCTGATCGATCTGGCCGCCGCCTTCCAGCCTGTGGGCAATTCGTCTGTGAGCTTTGCTACGGGCGATGTTGTGCCCCTGGGGGCGCTGTTGCAGGCCCCGACGGGCCCCTATGGCGACTGGATGTGGCGCAGCGGCCTGGTGGAGGGCGCAGTGCTGCGCGACAAGTTCCGCCGCCCGTTCCGCTTTGACGCGGCGCGCCCTGACACGGTCTCGAACGCCAGCGCCATGGACGCCATGGAGAGCGCGGCCGCCTCCAGCCTGGCGCGCACGGGCGTCACGCGCGCCGGTCCCGCCGAGGTGATGATGCGCATGACGCCGGACCGGCCTCATGCCCTGCGCAACCTGCCTGAAGATGTCTATCAGACCCGGCCTGACCTCTCCTTCGCGTTTCGTCAGGGCGGTTTGAGTCTTCAGGCGGGCCGGGGCTTCGCCACGCCGTCGCCGGCGGGCGGCGCGGGCGTGTCAGTTCTGTCCGAGACCCAGTTCTCCGGCGCGGTGGCCCGCCTGACCGGCCAGCGCGACTGGGCGGCGGTGAGTTATAGCGCCCCGGCGCGGGGCGGCGCGCTGGGCGTGCATGTGCGCGCCTCGGGCGGCGACGCTTCGGGCTTCCAGGCGGCGGCCCTGACCTTCAGCCGCGAGGGCCAGACGCTCGGGTTCGAGACCGGATCGGGCCAGGAGAACCAGCGCTCTCTGGGCGGGTTCCTGGCGGCGCGCTTTGGCGAGCAGGACGGTTCGGACACGCGCTTTGTGGCGGGCCTGTGGACCGGGGCGCTGCCTTTGGGCTGGCGCGGCGCGGCGCGTGTGGAGCATGTGACGGGTGAGATCGCCCTGCCGCTGGCCCTGCAGCGCGAGCAGGCGCTGGGCGCCAGCGCGTGGAGCCTGGGCGCGGACCGGGCGTTTGCCGGCGGACGTCTCGGGTTCACGCTGGCCCAGCCTCTGCGCGTGGAGCGCGGCGCGGTGTCGGCGCTGGTGCCGGTTCTGGTGGATGAGGACGATGTGACGCTCTACGAGCGCCGCTACGCCAGTCTGGCCCCGTCCGGCCGGGAGGTCTCCATGGAAGCCGCCTGGCGGGTTCAGCTCAGTGATGCGGCCACCGCCAGCCTCGCCGCGCGCCTGACCCGCGAACCCGGCCATATCGCCGGCGCCCAACCCGAAGGCCTCCTGTGGGCCGGGTTCAGGACGCAGTGGTAGCAAAGCGCTCAACTCCGCGCTGACCCCTGGAAGACGGCCTGGCGCTCCGGCCTGGCTCGCGATGCCCACGGAGGCAAGCATTGCCAGATCGGGGCGATTTGGTAAGAGTGCCGTATATGACTGTGCGCCGGGACCGCCCCCATCATGTGACGCGCCGCGTTGCGCCCTCCGCCCGCGCGTCGCGCCGGATAATCACGTTCACTCTGTCCTGCAACGGGGCCCTGTCGTGACGTCAGCCCCCTACTTTAAGTGGCGCGCACGCGCGCTGGCGCCAGGCCGCGTGTCCTGGACAGGCCGGCATGTGCTGCCTGGCAAAGCAGTGCTCGCGTGTGCAACAGGATACACGCCCGAACAGCTCGCCATGTTTCTGCACACGCTCCGCCTGCATCATGACGGCCCTGTCGGGATTATCGCCCATAATGATGATGCGCTGCTGGCCAAGCTCGACGCGCTATCGATTGACGTCATGCTCGTTCCCAAGCCGCAATGGAACGAGCCGCACATTGTCGTGCAGCGGATCGCCTACGCGCTGGCCTTTATCGAGCAGAGACCGGAATGGACACATGTTTTCATGTGCGACAGCCGGGACGTCGTCTTTCAGCGCAGCCCGTTTGAGGACCCCCTTCACGGTGATCTGGAGGCGAATGTCGAGCGCGAGATTGGCGTCTTGCGCGATCATGCAGCGACCAGCAAGTGGATACGGCGCTGTTTTGGAGCAGACGTCCTGAAGCGCATTGACCACAAACCTGCGCTCTGTGCCGGGACAATGCTGGGCACGCGCGAAGGCGTCCTCCAGGTCTGCACGGCTATGGAATTCCTGATGGCAATTCCCCGCCATTCGGTAGGGGGCAGCTTTGGAGCGGACCAGGCGGCGTTCAATGTCGCTGTCCATCTCGGGATGGTTGAGGCGGATATTGCCGAGAATTACGAGCGCGTCGCCACCGTGGGCGCCACCCCTCCGCAATTGTCTGCGGCCGGAACCAACCCTCTCGCGCGCGCGGATGGTTTCATCCCTGCTGTCATTCATCAGTTTGACCGGCATCAACAAATTGTGGCCCATCTGGAAAAGATGACCGGAGCCCGCTTTGCCGACGGTGGCCAGAAGCGGACAGTTGTCAATCGCCTGAAGAGGTTGTTGACCTCGGTCAGGTACAGGCTGCCGGAGTTGAGGTAAGATGTCGCGCCGCCGCACCGGACTCGATACAACTCGCCGCGCCGCACTCCTGGGCGGCGCGGCGCTCGGCTTGGGCGCTTTCGGCCTTTCGGCCTGCGGGCGCAGCGGCGGCGATCCGTCGGACTTGCTGCGCGTGGCGATCGATTCCGAGCCGGACAGCCTGGACCCGCTCAAGGGCCAGTTCGCCACCGCCGCGCTCCTCTACAAGCAGCTGCACGCGCCGCTCACCGAGTATTCGCCCTCGGGCGGGCTGGCGCCGGGTCTGGCCGCGTCCTGGCGCAGCGAGGATGCGCGCACCTGGATTTTCAGGCTGACGCCGGGCCTTACCTGGTCGGATGGCGCGCCGATCACCTCGGACGATGTGGTCTGGACGGCGCAGCGGGCGGTGGACCCGCGCACGGGGTTCGCCGATCTGGGCGATTTCTTCGCGGTGTCGGGCGCGCGCGAGGCGCTGCTCGGTCAGATCGCGCCGGAGGATATCGCGGTCAGCGCGCCGGACGATCACACCGTGGTGTTCCAACTGGACCGGCCGGTCAGCCTGTTTCCGGTGCTGATGCGCGAGTTCTACCCCGTGCCGCGTCACGCCGTGGAGGCGCGGCCCGATGACTGGACGCGCGCCGCCCACTGGGTCAGCGCCGGACCCTATCTGCTGGCTGATCAGGGCGCGATGAGCTACCGGCTGGAGAAAAACCCGCGCTTCGCCGGCGCGCAGGGCGTGCGGATCAACACCATCCGCGTGGATGTGATCGATGACGGCGCGGCGCGCGCCCGCCGCTTTCGCGCGGGCGATTATGATCTGGTGGACCGGCCGCCGGGCGATCAGCTGGGCCTGCTGCGCGAGCGCGTCGGCGACCAGCTGCGCAGCTTCCCGGCGCCGATCCTCACCTATATCAAGGTCAATTGCGCCAGTCCGCGCCTGCGCGATGCCCGGGTACGCCAAGCGTTGAGCCTGGCCATCGACCGGGCCTATCTCAACACCCATTTCTTCCACGGCCAGTCCGCGCCCGCAGACCGCATCATTCCAGACCCAGAGGCCGAAACCGCCGGGCCGGATCTGGATGTGGCGCGCATGCTTCTGGACGCGGCCGGGCACGGGCCGGCCAATCCGCTGCGCGTCACCTTGCGCGCCAGCGCCGGGGACCGCGACCGGGTGGCGCTGGCGATCATCGATGACTGGCGCCGCGCAGGCGTGCAGGCCGAGCTTCTGGCCACCTATCCGCTGGATCTCTACGCGGCGGTGGATGGCGGGGAGTATGATCTGGCGCTGGCGCGCTTTGACCGCGGGTTGAAATCAGACCCGGACTTCATGCTCCAGCCGTTTGCCCGCGAGGGCTTCGCCGACAACACAAACTGGGCGGGCGGGCGCCGGCTGGCCTTTGACGCCCTGATGCGCGAGGCTCGCGGCGAGCTCGACCGCACCCGCCGCGCCGAGCTGCACCGCGAGGCGGAGGCCGAGCTCCTTGGCGATATGCCGAATATCCCCCTCCTGCACGAGCGCGCCTGGTGGCTGGTCGCCCCGCGCGTGCGCGCCCGCGACGATATCCCGCCCCATCTGTGGCGCGATTTGCGGCTG
>JAIUMW010000194.1 GCA_022565365.1 Oceanicaulis sp. | reverse complement strand
CGACTTCGTAGCTTTTCAGCTACTAACTAGACGGTCAAGTCTTAGTCGTCTGGACTTAGCTGTCACTAGATATATTTCAACTAGCTAGTTAACATATGCTAACTAAACAGCTTGACTATATAATAGTCAACGTCATGGTGGCGTGGGGGTCCCCAGCTAAAGGCGTGGTGGCCAGTAGCGGGTTGGGTTGGGTTAGACTGGTACTAGGGCGCCTACCAGGCTATGCTAGTTAAAGGTACATAACTACGTATGGGCACCTACCTTTAACTAGGATCTTACAATATATATAGACTGGTACTAGGGCGCCTACCAGGCTATGCTAGTTAAAGGTACATAACTACGTATGGGCACCTACCTTTAACTAGGATCTGTTTGGTACTAGTCGCACCGGATGAAGTTACTTGACTGTCGCAGCTTTTCAGCTGCTCGAACTACGCCAAGTATCGGATGTCGAGATTAGCTGTCACTAGAGATCTCCTTGGTACTAGAGATATGTGTAGCAACATTCTACCTGTAGTAAGTAGCTATGACCCTCTCGCAGCCATAGAACTATTCCGAAAATACCTGACTTAGTAGCTTTTCAGCTACTAACTACTGCCAAATATCAATGTTCTGGGTTAGCTGTCACTAGAGCAATGTGTAGTGACATTCTTACGTGTAGAAAGTAGCTATAGCCCTCTCGAAGCTATAGAACTAACCTAGAACACCCACCCTTGAGACCATCCTGTTTAACTAGGATCTCTTTGGTACTAGAGCGCCTACCAAAGATTAAGAGTATATAGTACAAATGGGCACTTACTACATACAATGGGTATAGACTGGTACTAGGGCACCTACCAGACTATGCTAGCTAGAGGTACATATGGGCACCTACCTTTAACTAGGATCTTACAATATATATAGACTGGTACTAGGGCGCCTACCAGGCTATGCTAGTTAAAGGTACATAACTACGTATGGGCACCTACCTTTAACTAGGATCTCTTTGGTACTAGAGCACCTACCAAAGATTAAGAGTATATAGTACAAATGGGCACTTACCATATACAATAGGGTTATAGCTAGGTGCAAGGGCACCTACCTAGCTATCCAGTCCTAGGTACAAATGGGCACCTACCTAGGACCTGGCTTAGTAGCATACACTACTTGCCAGCAGCTGCTAGTTAATACTAACTAGTAGCACCACCTACAAGAGGTAGTATCCGCTATGTCTTCAAGCTAAGCTTTAGACATTGGTGGCCCTAGAAACGCAGACTTCATGACTAGGGGATGGTGCACACTAGGTGTGCGCCACCATAAAGCGCAGGCTCAGTACCTCGCTACCAATCGGTAGCTTAGTAGCTTACACCCAGCTTCAGTAAGCAGTGGTCTACTGCTGCTAGTTGCTAGACTATGTCTAGCGACTACTACCTACTAGTCTCTCTTCTAGCTTAGAGGCTTCCAGCTATTAGAGAACCTGCGTAGCTTCACTGCACTGCCTAGCTAGGCAACAGTCAAACCAGAGGCAAAGCAGTAGCGTTCCTCTCGTACTAGCCACTACAGCTACTAGGTAGTAGCAAGATGCTATGGTTAGTAGGGTAAAACTAACCTGTCTCACGACGGTCTAAACCCAGCTCACGTTCCCTGTTAGTTGGTGAACAATCACACGCTTGCAGTCGTCTGCGACTGCATGATAGGAAGAGCCGACATCGAAGGATCAAAAAGCAGCGTCGCTATGAACGCTTGGCTGCCACAAGCCAGTTCCTTACTACCGACCTATACTAGCCATTTCCTGCTAGTGTCAAGGGTCTAGCTACTACTAGGTAGCTACATTGCTTTCGCAAGGGAGTAGACTGTATCTTAAGCTAGACTAGCTAGCCCATACCCGTTCAGTCGTTGACGGTGTAGCCATGCCTTAGCATTGGAGGCTACTAGCCATGCTGATCACCCAATCCTTAGGATTATCACCCGTGAGTGGTAGCTCACTACACCTAGCTCCTTTTCCATGGGTAGCTAGGCTTGGTACCTAAGGCTCTAAGGGCTTTCCAGCAACAAGGTATGTCGCCTACTATATAGTAGACTAGCTATACTACCTAGTATAACTTGGACTATTTAATCCCTATGGTAACTTTTCTGACACCTCTAGTCCTGCATGCCAGTAACTAAAGGCTCTCTAGGACCGTCTTTCAACTCCAGCTTGCCTACTGAGCAAGCTAGTCAAGGCAGCTTTTAGCCTTGTCAGCTACGCGAGGGTTCTGACCTCACTGAGCTGCCCTTAGTACGCCTGTGTTAGCCTTTAACAGCCGTGCCGCCCCAGCCAAACTCCCTACTAGTAGTAGTCCCTAATCAATCATGCTAGTGGTAGCTAGTAGCTACACATGCCTACATTAACTACTAGTTACGAATAACTAGTAGCTAGCCTAGTAATTACTAGGTTAGCGAAGGCACTAGTCCACGTAGTGGTGTTTCATTAGTAGCTACAAGTAGCCTCCCACCTACACTACACCATGGAAGCGCCTTCACGCTACAAGCGAGAGTCAAGCTCAACAGGGTCTTCTTTCCCCGCTAACCAGTGTAGGCCCGTTCCCCTACCTGTGAGTTCGCTAGAAGGCAGTCAGGGACAGCGGAAACCTCGTTAATCCATTCATGCGCGTCTACAATTAATAGACGAGGCATTTGGCTACCTTAAGAGAGTCATAGTTACTCCCGCCGTTGACCCATGCTTGCTTGAACCTCTTACATATTGACATTCTAAGCACTGGGCAGAAGTCACCTACAGTCTAAGCAGCTCGCCGCTTACTATAGGCTATGGTTTAATTAAACAGTCAGGTTCCCCTTGGTACTGCATGTTCCTTTAGGTATATAGATGCTAGCTGTGCAGCCTAGTAGCAGCAAGCCACTACTAGGCTTGTCAACTAGCTACCACTATGTTGCTTAGCTAGTTAGCTTCAACCTAGTAGCAAGCTACCGAGTATTCACTAGCTAGCCTCACAACTGGGTCGCTAGCTGCCAACTAACTATACCACTAGAGCAAGGCCTTCTACCGAAGGTACGGCCCTAGTACGATACTACCAATCCTATATTAAAGGATCCCCTAGTCTTCGCCTATTCAGAGCTATTACAAGGGTCAATCTCTTAGCATAAGGCTAATCGATTGGGTCTAGCACGTCCCTTAAGCAAACTAACTAGGTTAGTTCACCGACAGCTTACCGCGCGTTACATAGGGTAGACTAGCTTCGCAGCTAGTTACCTCTACTCGAGATTAACTCCCTCTAGCTAGTTAGCTAGCATAATGCTAACTAGTCTTCATAGGAAGCCTTCCTCGAACCAGCTTGTCTTGCCAGCTCATACCCATAGGGCCACCTAGCTGAATACTAGATGTAAAGAGCTTGACTAGAAGGTAAGCAATAACCTTGCTAAGGTATTGCCCTCCTATTATGGCCTACATTTAAGCCGACTTCCCTTGACTGCATTACTCTATCAGACCAGAAGCTACTTGCTTAGGAGACCTGCTGCGGACTAGGGTACAGGCTAGCACTACACTGTACATAAGTAGCTCTATAGGCTTTTAGTTGCACGGGCTTACTAAACAGCTGCAGCTAGCATAAGCTAGCTCCTTCCCTTGTAATAGCCTTGTGGTTCTCAGCTCAATGCTAGCTCCACACAAGGCGAACTAGCTTCACAGCTAGTTTACAAGTGTTAGGCAGGGGTAGCTACCCTCTCGCAGTGTTTAGCTAGCTGTTGCCTATAGTAGCTGTACGTCACCGTAGTCTAGTAGCTAACCCCTAGCCGAAGCTAAAGGCTAGTTGTACTAGACAGTGTAGTGCTAGGTGTAGCATTATTAAGCTACTTCCCTTTCGGCTAGTAGGAGTAACTACTAGCCTTAGGACTGACTAATGCTAGCTCAAGCGCTGTTGACTAGCAACCCTTCTCCACTACGGTCATCAAGCTGTAGCTGGATGGCTTGCTTGACTAATTGCTACTATCATCAAGATCTGTACTAGCTAGAGCTCCCTAGTAGCTTTAGCTACTTAGTTTACTGCTCTAGCTACACCTACCTACTAGCTAACTAGTAGTTAGCTCTCTGAGCTAGGTATATCGGACGCTCGGCCTCCATTTTCAGGGCAGCTACGTTCGGTAGGTCAGTTGTTACACACTGCTTAGTGGATACCGACTTCCATGGCCACCACCCTACTGTCTTCACGTAGCTACACCTTTTAGCTAGATACTAGCCGATATTTGGCTACCGTTCTCAGCTTCACGGTTTAACCCGCTTTGTCTGACCTGCTTACCAAACCACGACCCACTTTAAGCAGTCACATAGCAGCTAGCTACCTGTTAGGTTAGCTAGCTTCGCACCTATTGAAAGTTTGAGAGTAGTGCTAGGCTAATTCGCCCAACTAGCTCCAATCATTAGCTTTACCTGATGCTGCTGACATTGCTTAAGCTATTCTAAGGAACATTTCGGTAGGAACCAGCTACTAGGTGGTTCGATGAGTCTTTCGCTCCTAGCCTCAGCTTGCACGAACGATTTGCACGTCAGCACCGCTAAGCTCTTCCACTAGGTGTTTACCTAGCTTCAAGCCTGCCAAGGGTAGATCACCACCTTTCGGGTAGCCACAGTACTACTTAAGCTCAATGCTAAAGCACAGGCTGTAGCTGCTAAGCTACCTTGCCCTCACTACGGCTAGCTAGTTAATACTAGCTTACCTTGCAGTACTGTAGCACTCCTTGATTCGTGTTTCAAGACGAGTTATTACCTACTACTAACATAGTAGTAGCTAGATTAGCTTTTAGCTAACTACCAACAGTAGTAGCCACTAACTAACTAATTGCCAAAGGCGACTAGCTAGCTAGCTGCTGTAACCACTGATAGCCAGCTAGATAGCTACTAGCTTACAAGGGTAACTTAAAGTTACCCCACCTACTAACTAGGTGTAGGTAATAGTTGCTGGATTGCTGTTTCATACTCTCTTTCACCTGCCATAAGGCATGCTTGTCAACGTTCCTTCACAGTACTAGTTAGCTATCGGTTAGTTAGCTTATATTTAGCATTACCAGGCGTGCACCTGGTTAGTTCACGCAGCAATGTCGAGCTACGCTACTCTAGGCCATTAGCAAGTCAAATACTAGTAGCTAGTTACTGGCTGACTATCACAGCTATAGTGTAGCCTTTCCAGACTACTTGTAACTAGCTAGCTAGCATCTAATGCTAGTAGCATGCCCACAACGCCTTAAAGGCTTCAGGCTGTGCTGTGCAGTGTTCAGTCGCCCCTACTAACCGCATCGCTGTTGCTTTCTTTTCCTGGAGTTACTAATATGCTTAAATTCGCTCCGTATCCGTAGGTATAGCTGAGTAGAAGCTAGTAATTACTAGTTGGACCTAGGTAATAAGCTACCTAGGTATAATATCTACTACAACTACACCTACAGCTAACTAAGCATTACGCTTAGCTAGCTGCATTCGCATTCAGCAGTCACAAGCTTACCCTTGCAGGTGCTTGTGCCTATCAAGGCTAGCTCTAGCCTTCATCGTGCTAACTACCTAGTAATCCACAGCAGTCCTCTAGTTAATACTAGCTAAGTCTATGTGTTGACTTAGTAAGGTTCTAATTGGAAAACGTTCAGGGGGCATAGTCTAACCTATGCAGATGGGTGAATCTCACGTTGGGGTGCCCCTTATAGTATGCGAGGCCGTGGACACTTTTTTCATATATGCTTGAAACAGCTGTAGCATATAATTCAGCTGTAAAACTAGTTCACAGCTG
>JAIUMW010000193.1 GCA_022565365.1 Oceanicaulis sp. | reverse complement strand
GGCATTGATTTCACGGTAAGGCGGGCACCTGTTTCACGCGATCGCGGGCATTGATTTCACGCGATCATGGGCAGGACTGGCCAACGAACTGCAGTTACTCCGCCTCCTGAAGAACAGGAGGATCGGAATGCCGACAGGACGTTTAACCATGCGCCGTATTCGGGACGTATTGAGATTGAGATTTGCCCAAGGGCTGAGCGAGCGTGCAATTGCCGCCTCGCTAGGGCTTGGGAAAGGAAGTGTTGGGGCCTATCTGCGCCGCGCGCGCGACGCTGGTTTGGCGTGGCCGCTGCCGGAGGGTCTGGATGATGACAGCCTTGAGTTGTTGTTGTTTCCAAACGCCTCGGATGTATCTGACCCAGAGCGTCCGGTCCCGGATTGGGCTGCCGTGGACAAAGATCTGCGCCGTCCCAGCGTGACCCGCATGTTGCTGTGGCAGGAATATCGCGCGCAGCACCCCAACGGGTTTGGTTACACTTGGTTTTGCACCCATTTTGAGGCGTGGAAGGGGCGTGTCCGACCGAGCATGCGGCAAACACATGTCGGCGGTGAGAAGGTATTTATCGATTTTGCGGGTGACACGATAGACATCGTCGATCCGGGCACGGGGGAGGTCAGCGAGGCCAAGCTGTTTGTCGCGGCGATGGGTGCATCGAGCTATACCTACGCTGTGGCCGTCGCCAGCGAAGGGCTTGAGGACTGGATTGCGGCCCATGTCGGAATGTTCGCTTATCTGGGTGGCGTGCCGCAGGTGGTCGTGCCAGACAATCTCAAGTCAGCCGTCATCAAGCCAGATCGGTATGATCCCGGCTTGAACCGAACCTATGCTGAAATGGCGGAACATTACGGCACGGCGATCCTGCCTGCGCGCGTGCGCAAACCCAAGGATAAGGCCAAGGTCGAGGTGGCCGTTCAGGTAGCCCAACGCTGGATCCTCGCGCGGTTGCGCAATCACAGGTTCTTCTCGCTGGCAGAGCTGAACGCCGCGATCCGGCCGTTGCTGGACGCATTGAACATGCGTGTCATGCGCGGTTATGGGGCAAGTCGGGCGGATCTGTTTGCGACGCTCGATCGCCCGAACCTGCAGCCATTGCCAGCGGAACCCTATGTCTTTGCGCGTTGGAAACGTGCCCGTGTTGGGCCCGATTATCATATCGATGTGGATCTCTGCTGGTATTCTGTGCCGTTCAATTTGATCGGACAGATTGTTGATGCGCGCATCACCCACAGGACCGTAGAAGTCTTCCATCGTGGCAAGCGTATTGCCAGCCACCTGCGTGACCCGGGACGCCGCCGCCATCTCACCGCGCCAGAGCATATGCCCTCTGCTCACCGCCGCTATGCGCAATGGTCGCCTGCGCGGATCCTCGACAGTGCGGCGAAGCTGGGGCCATCGGTGGCTGCGTTTTGTGACATCGTGATGAAAGACAGGCCGCATCCAGAGCAGGGCTTCCGGACCTGCTTGGGCATACTGTCGCTGGCCAGAAGCTTCGAGCCGCAGCGGATTGATGCTGCGTGTCGCCGCGGGATCAGCATCAAGGCTCGGTCGGTCTCATCCATCCGTTCCATCCTGAAGACCGGCCTTGATCAGGCCTTCATGGAGCCAGAACCCGAAGAACTGCCGCTGCAACACCCCAACATCCGCGGCCAGAAATATTACCACTGAAAAGGAGACGACCCTTGCTGACACATCCCACTTGCGACCGCTTGGAGGCGATCGGACTGACCGGTATGGCACAGGCCCTGCACGAGCAGCGCCGCGCTGGCGCCATGTTCGAAAGTCTCAGCTTCGAAGAAAGGCTGGGCCTGCTTGTCGATCGCGAAGCGGCAGAGCGTGACGCCAAGAGACTGGCAACCCGGTTACGCTTTGCCGCCCTGCGTCACGCAGCCTGCGTTGAAGATATCGACATGCGCAGCCCGCGCGGCATCGATGCGGCTGTCATGGCGCATCTGATCGATGGTGGCTGGATCAACCGCCATGAAAATCTGCTGATCACTGGCCCAACAGGCTTGGGAAAAAGTTGGATTGCCTGCGCCCTCGGAAACAAAGCCTGCCGTGATGATCGGCGCGTCGTCTATCACCGCGTGCCCCGCCTGTTCCAGATGCTGGCCATCGCCAGGGGCGACGGACGGCATGCCCGTGTTCTCAAGGCAATCGAACGCACTGAATTGCTGATCCTCGACGATTGGGGGCTGTCCGTTCTGACACCGACTGAACGTCGCGATCTACTTGAAATCCTCGACGACCGCCAAGGTCGTGGCTCGACCATCGTAACCAGCCAGTTACCTGTCGATCAATGGTTCGAAGTGATCGGAGATCCCACCCTCGCAGATGCCATACTTGACCGACTGATCCACAATGCACACCGCCTCACACTCACGGGCGACAGCATGCGCAGAAAAATGAGCACGATGAAAACGCTTGACCAGGGCGTCCAGCCCTGACTCAATGAAACCTGTTGGCCAGCCTGCCCGAGGGCGTGAAATGGCTGCCCGCGATGCCGTGAAATGCGTGCCCAAGATCACGCGAAATCACTGCCCAAGTTCCGCGAAATGCGCAAGCCGTGGTCTCGAGCGGTCAGTGCCGATCTACGACAAGCCGAATACCCTCGTCCGATGCGTCCATACTTTCCAGACTTGCAGCACGGGATATTTCCAAGGGATTTGAAATAGATGAACCATTTTTATCGATAAGAACCATGAACGAATGTGGTGTGGTTTCCGGGTTTCGGATTAAAGCGGGTGGAGAGATGTCCTGCAAGGAAATCGGAGGCTGGACTATCCGCGCCCATAGTTCGACGATTGATCAAATGCGCAGCCTCCGGACGAACGCCTCGCCTATCGAGACCGGCGGTTTACTTCTTGGGATCGTCGACCACGCGCGGAAACGCATAGAAGTAGTAGTAGGCCTCCCTGCTCCTGCTGACAGCGTTGGGACCGCAAACTCATTTGAACGAGGCATCAAGCATCTGCGCTCGGCTTTGGAGGCCACATCGGCTACCGTTATGCACCAGATAATGTATATTGGCGAGTGGCACTCCCACCCAAAAGGGGCACGAGCGGTGCCGAGCTTAATCGATAGACGACAACTTAATGCATTAGCCGCGGAAACAGCACCCGACGAACGACCAGCGGTCATGATTATCATCGCGAACGATGACTTCGGTATTTTTAGTTTGGATTGCGTCTGATGACCTTCGACCCCTACGAGTTCATTGCAGTCATTATTCCTGGTGCCTTGCCCACGTTCGCCATGAGCTTGCTTGTTCCGGAGATCGCCACAGTCCTGTCTTCAAATGGCTTGGAACTGGGTGAATTCGGTGTATTCCTCATCATAGCTTTTGTAGTTGGGCACGTTGTTCAGTCGCTCGGAAATCTTATTGAAGCCGCAGAGGGTCGTCTTGGCGTTGGCAAGCGCGACTTACCATTTCTAAAGAATCCTCCTGTGTCTGCGGATCAATGGGCGCGATTTGAGCGATGTTTTTCCATGATGATCGGGAATGAAAATTTCTCAATCTCGAGGGACAGCTATTCTTCCGTCATCAATCAGGTCTACTCACGCCTTCATGCTGAACAGCGAACTCAGAGGATTGACGCATTCAATCGCACGTATGGATTATGCAGAGGGATGGTGGCTGGCTCGATAGCGACTGTGGTTTTAATCATTCTCCTGGGAGGAGCTGAGACCCATCATTATGCAGCAGTCGTGCTCTTATTTCTTACCATCCCCCTCTATATAAGGATGCGACGCTTTAGCCGACTATACCTCTCTGAGGTAGTAAATCAGTGTCTCGCGCTTGATGGCCAAAAGACCAACAAGTGATTAAGTCGAGCAAAGTAATAAAGAAGGGTGCCGGCCTCGGGCGCACAGATCCAGTATTGATCGTAGCACCATTTGTGCTTGTTCACCTGGTGTCCAAGACAGCAAAAGGGATCGGATTGATGCACGAAAACCTTAACCCCGACCTCGTAACTTATGGCGAGGTCGAGGCCCGAACCAGTTCAAGCCAAGTTTTCTACGCAGGAGTTCCTGTGCCTAACCTCTTCCGCACTCCCGAAACCGGCGCAGGCTTACGTACTGCCCAATTTCGCCTTGCCCGAGAAATTGAACGGCTGCTCGAAAAGATGTCAGCTCATCAGCGCTTGCAATTTTATGCAGCATTAAATCGCTGTTGTGCTGCGTGTGATACATCTATTGTAGGATGCCGCTACGTTTGAAGTAGACGGTTTAAGAGCTTCCCAGAGAAGTTCAGGTTTCGTTTCTTACCCTGCCATAGCGGAAGCAATAGACAGTGGCAGGTCAGGTTCCTTGCGATGCGCTTCATCACTCCTGCCCTCCATCGTCCTTGACATGCGTACATAGAATGAGCGGGCCGTCGTATACGCGCCTGACGAAATATCGTCCCGCCTCATCAGACGCATCTGCGTTCCGGACAAGCCCGTCGACACCGCCGGTGTCGAGTCACAGTCTATGACGCTGGCAGAGCTGATCGAGCTCTGGAAGGCATGTCTCAATGCGGTCAGCCATGCAGCGCCTGGGAGACTTCGTAAGCGGTGCGTCAGCCCCGTGGTTTTGGCTTGATGTGACTTCAGGCATGCCATCCTGCAACCGAGTTTGCAGGAGGATGGCTGGTGGAGCACCAAAACGAGCACCGGATGGAGGCTGGCGGGGCGAAGGGAGTGTCACGGATCGAGGTCCTTGATGGCCCAACGGGACGGCGGCGCTGGCCAGATGACCTCAAGGCGCGGATTGTGGCGGAGAGTTTTCAGCCGGGGGCGCGGGTCTGCGATGTTGCAGCGAAGTATGGATTGATTGCTCGGCATCTATCCGGATGGCGCGGTCTTGCCCGGAAGGGGCAACTGGTCCTTCCGGTCAACGCAGCCCCCACTTTCGTGCCGCTGGTGATTGAGCCATCAGCTCCAGAGGCAGCCGCTGCCGCACCGGTGGACACGGCAGTGATCAGGGTCGAGATCTGTGGCGCGGTTCTGCATGTGGCGGCGGACTGCAGCCCGGAGCGTGCAGCTGCTTTGGCAGCGGCCTTGAGGAAGGTGCTGTGATCTTTCCTGATCAGGCGGTCCGGATCGTGATCGCGACCAAGCCGGTGGACTTCCGCAAAGGGCACGACGGGCTTGCGGCCGTGGCGCATGCCGAGCTGGGCTTTGCACCCAAGGCGGGGGTGATGGTGGTGTTCCGCTCCAAACGTGGCGACCGGATCAAGGTTCTCTTCTGGGATGGCAGCGGGGTCGTGATGATCTACAAGCGGTTGGAACAGGGCGGCTTTGCCTGGCCCAAGGTCAGCGACGGGGTCATGCGCCTGTCGCGTGTGCAGTTTGAAGCTCTGTTCGCAGGCCTTGATTGGCGCCTCATCCGCGCACCGCGACCTTTGCAGCTTACCGAGACAGAATGACTCGGATCGCTTTGTAATTATGGGCAACTGTCGGGGGACGCGGTATGATCAGCCATGTCTGTTTCCGCCTTGCAACCCATTGATCTGGAAACCCTTCCGCCCGCCGTGCGCGAGGCGTTTGTGGCCATGCAGGCCAAGGTCGCGGGCCTTGAGGCCCGGACCAAACGCCAGGATTACCTGATCGCTGAACTGCGGCACGCGCTCTACGGCAAACGATCTGAGCAGTTGGTCCCCGACGAGCGCCAACTGGCTTTCGAGGATCTGGAAACGGCTGTCGCCGAGGCCGAGGCGGCCCGGGATGCGCTGGTAGAATGCAACGCCGATGGCACACCCAGACGCCCGGC
>JAIUMW010000192.1 GCA_022565365.1 Oceanicaulis sp. | reverse complement strand
CGCCGACACGACCTATCTCACCGTAGCCGATTCCAGCGGGATGATGGTGTCGCTGATCCAGTCGCACTTCCGCGGCATGGGTTCAGGGCTCCTTCCCGACGGGCTGGGCTTCATGCTGCAGAACCGCGGCGAGCTGTTCAGCCTCGATCCCGATCACCCCAACGCCTACGCCCCGGGCAAGCTGCCCTTCCACACCATCATCCCGGCCATGGTGACGCGCGACGGGCAAGGCGTGATGAGCTTTGGCGTCATGGGCGGCTCCATGCAGCCCCAGGGCCATGTGCAAATCCTGGTCAACATGATCGATTTCGGCCTGAACGTGCAGGAGGCCGGCGACACGGCGCGCTGGCGCCATGACGGCTCCAGCTCGGAAGTTGGCCGGATCGGCGACGAGGCGGGTGTCGGTGAAGTCTTCGTAGAGCGCGGTGTCCCGCAAGATGTGCGCGCTGCGCTGGAAGCGCGCGGCCATGTCATCCGGGACGGGGATCGCTCATTCGGCGGCTATCAGGCGATCTGGCGCGACCCGCGCACCGGCGTCCTTCACGGCGCCAGCGAGATGCGCACGGACGGCGCGGCGCAAGGGTATTGAGGCCGGGGCGTCAGCGCCAGGGCGGGCAGTCGAGCCCGGCAGGCGAGCGGGTGAAAATCTCCACCCCGTCCGCCGTCACCCCGACCGAGTGCTCAAACTGGGCCGACAGCGACTTGTCGCGCGTCACCGCCGTCCATCCATCGCCCAGCACCTTCACCCCCGGCTTGCCTGCGTTGAGCATGGGCTCGACGGTGAAGAACATGCCCTCTTCCAGAACCGGTCCGTAGCCCGCCTCGCCAAAGTGCAGCACGTTGGGCGCGTCGTGGAACAGCCGGCCGATGCCGTGGCCGCAGAAATCACGCACCACAGAGCAGCGCTGGCTCTCGGCATAGGACTGGATCGCCCAGCCGATATCGCCAAAGGTCGCGCCGGGCCGGATCTCGGCAATGCCACGCATCATGGCTTCATAGGTGACTTCGACCAGGCGCTCTGCCTTCCGGCGTACCTCGCCCACCGGGAACATCCGGCTGGTGTCGCCATGCCAGCCATCCAGGATGCAAGTGACATCGATATTGACGATGTCGCCGTCTTTCAGCGGCTTGTCATTGGGAATGCCGTGGCAGACCACGTGATTGATCGAGGTGCAGCTGGACTTGGTATAACCCTTGTAAAACAGGGTTGCCGGCTTGGCGTCGTGCTGCAGGAAATATTCGCGCACCAGATCGTCCAGCGCCTGGGTGGTGATGCCGGGGCGCACATGGTCGACCAGCATATCCAGCGCCGAAGCTGCCAGACGTCCGGCCTGGCGCATGCCCTCAAAATCAGGGGGCGCATGTAGCTTGATCTGCCCGTCGCGGCGCGGGGCAGGCTCCAGGTCCAGGTCCAGATCGATATCCAGTCCGCCGTCGTTCACGCGCTTATGCTCCACTCAGGTGTGGCGCTGATATACTCAAATGTACGGCCAAGGGAAACCGGCTGCGCCGTCACCGGCCCGCAAAGAAGCTGTCCTCATTCCAGCGCGGGGCCTCCGGCGCGTTGGCGATGGCCTGTATGATCGCCAGGTTGATATTGGCGAACTTCGCACCCTGATCAAAACGCAGGGGCTGGCTGATATCGTCGCCGGGCTGGTGATAGTTTCCACCCAGGAAACCCAGAAATCCACGCCCCTCATCATCGGCCTCGTCCGGGCTGGAGAAGCCGGTCATGAGAAACAGCGAGGGCACGCCGGCGCGGACAAATTGATAATGGTCCGAGCGCACGAACAGCGATTGCTCCGGGATCGGGTCGGGCGACAGGCGCACGCCGCGGCTGGCCGCCGCCGCCTCGGCCACCGGGCCCAGATTGGAATGCTCGGCGCCGAACGCGATCACATCGTTGAACTCGTACAGGATCACCGGCATGTCCAGATTGACGTTGGCGGCCATGCGGCCCAGGGCCGGGGGGGGGTTGGACGCGATATGGGCGGCGCCCAGCAGGCCCTTCTCCTCAGCCGCCAGCGCTATGAACCCCACCGGCCGGGCGGGGCGGGGACCCGCGGTGAGCGCGCGCGCCGTCTCCAGCATGATCGATATGCCCGACGCATTATCCAGCGCGCCATTGCAGATCGGATCCTCCTCCATGGGGCGGCATACGCCGATATGATCAAGGTGTGCGGTGACGATCACCGCCTCGTCGGCGAGAGCCGGATCGGCGCCGGGCAGCACGCCCACCACATTGTCATCGTGGATGGTTTCGCGCGCTGTGCCCTGGGACATGGCCACTGCAACGTTGAGATCAAAGCCCGTCAGCGCCTGGCCATTGCGCGCCGCCTCGACCACTGAGGCGAAATTCTGCGGGGCGCGGGCGAACAGAAGATCCGCCGCCTCGTCAGAGATCGATGCGATCACCCGGATCTGTTCGGGTGCAGCGGCGGCTGCCGTTGTCATGGATGGCCGGCCCGCCATCGGCGCAAGGCGCCGGAAGGACCAGCGGGTCAGGCCTTCGGCCGGGATCACGATCACGCCCGCGGCCCCGGCGCGGGCGGCGAACTCGGCCTTGGTGCGCGGATTACTCAGATGGGCGGCCACATCAGACGGCAGGCCCGACGGCGCTCCGGCGAGCACGACAGCGATCTGGCCGCTGAGGTCCAGCCCGTCATAATCATTGAGGCCCAGGCCCGGCGCCACCAGGCCATAGCCGGCGAACACCGCCCCGGCTTCCACCGAGCTGCGGTCATGGACGGGATGGGCCGAGACCACGAAATCATCACCTGGCGTCATCGCCACACCGTCGATGGACAGGCCCGCATGCTCGGTCAGCGGCGTCAGCGTCTGCAGCGGGACGGCGGCGCGATAGCCCTCATTCCCGCCCGGCTCCAGCCCGATCAGGCGGTATTGCGCCTCGACATAATTGGTCGCCAGCGCATAGCCACGCGTCCCGGCCTCCCGGCCTTCCATCAGGTCATCGGCGAGAAAGCGGATATGCGCTTCGATGGCGCCCGGGGTGACATCCAGTGCGGGCCGCGCCGCCTCCTGGCTGACCGAGCAGGCGGACACCGCCAGAACTGCGGCGCAGATCAGTATGTTTCGCATGGTTGCCCCTCCCGGACCTCATCAATTGAGGCGCACTATAGAAAGGCCCGCGCCCGTCTCAACGTTTCAAATGCGTCATGAACGCGTCAGCGGCGGCAGCGAGTTCGGGCGACGGCAGCGCATAATGCGCCGCGAACGGCCCGGTCATCCGCGCAGGCCGCCCTGTGGAGAGTTGGAAGCAGACCAGCTTCGTCACCGCCCGGAACACGGTTTCGCCTGTGTCTGCGCGGCGGAACTGATACCAGCGCTCGGCGCGCAGCCGCCCGTCGGAGCGCGCGATCCACACTGCGCAGTCAAGCGCCTCGCCGGCGCGGATATGGCCCAGATAATCGGCTTCGGTACGCAGGATCGCCATGCCCCGGTCAACGTCCAGGCAGTCCTGGCGCGTCAACCCGTCACTTTCCCAATGGGTCCAGGCGGTCTCGTCCGCCCAGCGCAGATAGGCCGCATTGTTGGCGTGACCGAAGATATCAATGTCGTCAGCCAGCGCGGTGACGCGATGAATGAAGGGCGAGGGCAAATCCCACTCGGTCATAACACCACCTCGACAGACCGCGTCACGGTGATGGCCTCCAGCGTGATCTCGCAGGCGTAGGCGAGGACCTCCACGCCATCGGCGTGCGCCGCCTTGAGCGCCTTAGCATAAGCCGGATCGATATCAGCGGCGGGGGCCAATCGGTCGCAATCACGACGCTGGATGATGAATAGCTGCACTGCGCGCTCACCCTTGCGCGCCAGAGACGCCAGTTCTGTCAGATGCTTGGCGCCGCGCGTGGTGACGCTGTCTGGAAACTCGGCCAGGCCCCGCTGGCGCATCAGATGGACGTTCTTCACCTCCACCCAGGTGCGCGGCCAGGCCTCTCCGGTCAGCAGAAAGTCCAGGCGGGACGCCTCTCCCACCGCCGCCTCGCGCCGGATGGTCTCATAACCGGCCAGCTCTTCAATCACGCCGGCGCGAATCGCTTCTTCGGCCAGGGCGTTGGGTGTGTTGGTGTTGATGCCCACCAGCGTGCCGTCAGCCTCGACGATCTCCAGCGTCCACGCGAGCTTGCGCGCCGGGCTGTCATGGTGCGACAGCCAGCAGCGCGCCCCGCGCGCCGCCAAGCCCGTCATGGCGCCGGGATTGGGGCAGTGGACCACGGTCAGGCCATGACCGGGGATCTCCACGTCGGCCAGGAAGCGTTTATAACGGCGAAGCAATCGGGCTTCAGTCAGGGGCGGCAATTGCATGAGCAGCTCTGGCGCAGCGGGATAGCCGGACCATAATGTCGCCGGGGTTTCCGGCAAGTGAGGATGGTGTCATGAAGTCCGAAGTCAGTGCCGCGGTGCTTCTGATCGGGGACGAAATTCTGTCCGGGCGCACCCAGGACGCCAATCTCAGGCAGATCGCCGAGTTTCTGCAGCCGCTGGGCGTGCCGGTGAAGGAGGCGCGGGTGGTGACCGACGACCAGTCCGCCATCGTCGACGCGGTGCGCGCCCTGTCGGCGGCGCATGATTATGTCTTCACCACAGGGGGGATAGGGCCGACCCATGACGACATCACCGCCGATGCGATGGCAGTGGCGTTCGGGCGGTCCATTGACGTGCGCGACGATGCCCGCGCGATCCTGGAGGAGTGGTATGCGCGCTCGGGGACGCAGATCACAGACGCCCGCCTGCGCATGGCGCGAATCCCTGTGGGCGCAAGCCTGATCGCCAATCCGGTGACCGGCGCGCCGGGCTTCCAGATCGAGAATGTGTTCGTGATGGCGGGGGTGCCCAAGATCACCCGAGGCATGCTGGAGGATGTGGCCCACCGTATTGAGGGCGGGCCCGTGACGCATACGGTTTCGGTGCGCCTGGAGGATGTGCGCGAGGGGGATATTGCGGCCGCGCTGGGCGTGCGGGCGCAGGAGCACACGGAGATTTCCTTTGGCTCCTATCCCTGGTTCGAGGATGTGGGGGGCGCCCTGCGCCGGGGCGTGGTGCTGGTGGCGCGCGGCCGCGACGAGGCCTTTCTGGACAGCCTGCGCGGCCGGCTTGAGGCGCTGGGCTGACACCTTGCCGGACCGGAAGGTGCAGCCTAGGCTTTCCCCCAACATTCTTGGCGCCCGGTTGCGGGCGCGCACCCCTGATATGACGAGGATTGGCCATGGCCTACGCGTTCGATGACCGCCTGATTCGCAATGATGACGAAGATGAGGACGAGCGCGAGGACAAGAACGCGCCCCAGACCGGGGATTATGTCGGCAAGGCGCTGTTTGAATCGCGCACCATCCTGATCACCGGCGGCATCAACGACAAGGTGGCGCGCAGCGTCTGCGCCCAGCTGTTCGCGCTGGCGGCCAAGAGCGATGATCCCATCCTGATGGTGATCTCCTCGCCCGGCGGCCATGTGGAATCCGGCGACATGATCCACGACACGATCAAGTTCGTGAAACCGCGCGTGATCGTGCTGGGCACGGGCTGGGTGGCGAGCGCAGGCGCGCTGATCTTCGTGGCCGCCGACAAGGAAGACCGCTACTGCCTGCCCAATACCCGCTTCCTTTTGCACCAACCCTCGGGCGGCGCAGGCGGACCGGCCAGCGATATCGAGATCCAGGTGCGCGAGATGCGCATGATGCGCGACCGCCTCAACCAGATTTTCTCCGACGCCACCGGCCAGCCCATGTCACGCATCGAGGAAGACACCGCCCGCGATTTCTGGCT
>JAIUMW010000191.1 GCA_022565365.1 Oceanicaulis sp. | reverse complement strand
CGCAGGCCGCCCACTTCAGCGCGCATGTTCTGGGCGATGGCGTAAATGCCGCCATTGTCCTTGGCCGACGAAACCGCCAGGCCGGTATTGATCCGGTTCTGGACCTGCATCAGGTCCTTGTTGGTCTGGTTGAGATTCTGCAGGGCGATCATCGCCCCCGGATTGGTATTAACCGTCGCCATTTCTTGGCTCCTACGTTTCTACGTGTGAACACACGCATTTTGCGTGCAAGGCCTTCTGGCCCGCCGCAGTCCGAGCAAGCCCGGGGCCAATTGCCTGCGCCCAAAGGGATAATTTTCAAGGTGTTGTTTTTTATAGATTTTTTATGGAGGCGCGCTGCGCCAGCGTTCACCTTGCGGCAGTTCTTGCCGGGTCAGGCCCCGATCCGCCCGGCAATTTTTGCCCATACGGCAGTTTATGCCGGGTGATTCGGGCGGCTCTGGCGGCCCGTCGGGCCGCAGGGTTAATCAGGGGTTAACGCGTTAGGCAGGCAAAGAAAAACCGGGATCGGCGTGAGGCGTTCCAGCGCCGGTCAATTGACCTCCGAAACGGCGAGTCCAGCGCCGGCCCGCGCCATTCTGAGGTTGCGTAGGCGGACAGGCGGGTGTTAACCTTACATCAATTTTTGGGGGGAATGCGGCGCTGTAAACCGGCGCTAGAGGCGGGTTCATGATCATTATTGGCTGGATTTTGGTGCCCGTTCTGGGCGCTGCTTTCCTGATAGAACTCATGGACTGGCCGCCCTACGGTGCTCTGGCGACCGTGTTCGCAGCTGCCGAAACCCTGAGGATCAGCCTCCGCTTCACCTTGTCGCCAGTGAGTGGTCACCACTACGCGCTTGATGCCCTGAAAGAAACACCGCTGCGAGCCGTGGAGGTTCTAGCCCTGGGCCTGTGCCTGTCCGCACTGGCCGGCGGGTTTGGCTGGCCGCCAGGGGCGGAGCCCGCCGATATGGCGCAACGCATCTACTCTTTTGTTCCCACACACGCGCTGCCCGCCGAGTTCACGAATCATGGTCCCACCTTGGCCAGCGCCATGGCGGCCTGTTTGATCATTGGATTGCGTGTGCTGCGCCGGCGCCGCGAACCCATCCGGGGTGCGAGAACAACCTGATTCAACTGGGGAGACCGAAAACCATGTCCTATTTTCGCTATGCGGCACTGGTTCACTACAAGTTCCGACCTGAAGGCGATAATATAGACGCCGAAGAAACGATGTCCGGAGAATACCAGATGCGTACGGGCGCCACCGACTATGAGGCGAAGGCGGCCGCCTATGCCATCGTAGAACAGCGCGCCGAACGCAGATGCCAAGTGAGCGGCTACAATTATTTCGCCATCATCGACCTGAAGGCGGCGCGCATCACTGTGTTGGCCAGACTCGCAGCGCTACGAAACAACATCACCAACGCCATTATCCGGTACTGAGCCATGAAACTGTTCAGTTCAAGAGCGACCAGCCTTGCTGGTGGCGGCCCGGTCAAATGGCGCCAAGCTGGAGAGACCCAATCCCGCCCGGCCGCACCGGCGGCGCAACGCAATACATGGCTCATGGCGCTCGTGGCTTTCATCCTGCCAGTACCGTTGACTCTGGCCGGGGCGGCCTTTCTGGGCCTGGCGTTTGGCATCAGTTTTGATGCAATCAGCGTGACGTTTCCGCCGACCTTGGTGTTCTTTGAGCTCTGCTTGAGCTTTGTAGTGATCGGCAACGCCATGCGCCTTATGCAAATAACTCTGGGCAATACGCTCTGGGTCGCGTTCCTGGTGATCATCCGGCTGATTGGCCTTGTGGTCATATATTTTCAGGCTGTCGTGACCCTGTGGGCGCTGGGGCTGGTGCTCAATCAGGAGATCATGCTGATGGCCATGCTGCCGCCGCTGGTCGGCAACATTCCCGGAGCAGAAACACTGTTCAACGAGAATGGCATTCCCACCTGGGCAGGCCTCTTTGTCACCTTCATAGTCTTTCCAGCACTCCGGACCTGGATCGAGCAAACCCTGAGCCGCCTGTTCGCCCGCCCAGTCGCCTGACCATGTTCGGAAACAGAAGCCGGAACCGCGGGTCAAAGAAAAACCGGGACCGCCGTGAAGCGGTCCCGGTTTCGTCCCTAGCGGAAGAAGGACAGGACAGACTGCGGCGACGCATTGGCGATGGAGAGCGCCTGGATCCCCAGCTGCTGCTTGACTTGCAGCGACTGGAGCTTTGCGGACTCCTTGGCCAGGTCTGCGTCGACGAGATTGCCGATGCCTTTCTCCAGCGTGTCCGACAGCTTGGTCACGAACGTGGAGTGGATCTCCAGAGCCTTCGACTTGGTTCCCAGGCGGGCCAGCGACTCGTTGACCGCATCCAGCGAGGAGGCGATCTGCGAGGCGATGTCCGAGGCCTGGGTCGCGGTGGCGAACGAGGCGGCGGCGCCCACCGTCACGATGGAGCCCGACAGGGACATGTCCTCTGAGGGCACCGTGATGGTGTTCGATCCGTCCTGGTTGGCCAGCGCAATGAAGGCGTCTGTCGAGCCGTCGATCAGGTTCACGCCGTTGAATTCCGCGTTCTCCACAATCGTCGAGATCTGGTTGCGCAGCGCCATGAAGTCTTCGTTCAGGGCGCTCCGGCTGGCCGAATCCAGCGATGTGTCAGCGGCGGCGAGAGCCTTTTCCTTCATCTCGATCAGAAGATCCGAGATCGCTTCACCGGCGGCGAGCGCAACGTCGAGCGTCGCATTGCCCCGGTCCAGAGACTGCTGAACAACCCCATAGCCGGACACTTCGGCGCGCATGCGCTGGGCGATGGCGAAAATGCCGCCATTGTCCTTCGCGCCTGCGACCTCGAGGCCGGTATTGATACGGTTCTGCACCGTTTGCAGCTCCATATTGGTCTTGTTCAGGTTCTGAAGCGCGAGCATCGCTCCAGGGTTCGTATTCACCGAGTTTGTCATGGGGGGTTCCTCCGTTCTGGAAGCGAACGGCCGTTTTGGCCGGCGGACATTTTGTCCCGCCAGCGCCAGCGCAAGCCTTGTGCCGCCAGACGGGTTTCAACCGCAGACAATTCAGTCATGTCTTTCAAAGATTTGAGCTTGCGCGCCGGAGTCAGGAAACGCCCTGCGCCCTGACCGGCCCGGCAAGATCATTCGCCCCGGCAGGAAGTGCCTGGCGGCTTGCCGTGCGGCGCGCCCCGCGTCATGCTCGCGTACAGGCTGCAAGGAGACCCGCCATGACCGGCTTTCGACCTGTTCTCGCCGCCCTCGCTGCGGCCTGCCTCATCACCGCCTGCGGGCCGGGCGCGGCGCCGTCGCAAGGCGCCGACTCCGTCGTCCCCGCCCCGGCCTTTCCGGTGGTGCTGGCCGTCCCCGGCGCCGGCGGCCGCGAACCGGTGGAAGGCGGATTGTTCGAACGCTTCGACATCGCCGGAAACGCCCACACCTTCACCTTCGCCGATATCGCCCTCCTGCCCCATCACGAGATTGCGGCCGGCTATCCGATGGGCGAGGCGGCGCGCACCTGGCGCGGCGTGCGCCTGAGCGATGTGCTCGCCGCGGCTGGCGTCGATGACAGCGCCAGCGCGCGCATCCCCTGTCTTGATGGTTATACGGTGGAAGTGGACGCAGCCATGATCGCCGCGCACGAGCCGGTACTGGCCCACAGTGTGGACGGGCGGGCCCTGACCCTGGGCGAGCTGGGTCCCTTCCTGCTGGTCTGGCCGCGCGACACCGCGCCGGATCTGGCCGGCATGAACGACGACCTGTGGGCCTGGGGCGTGTTCGCCATCGAAGCGATGTAACCGCCCTGCGCCTGTGAGGGCGCGGGGAATCGCCAATCTTACAAAGGCGTTTGCGTTTGACCGGCAGGCGCCTAAGCTGCGCCGGTCAGTTTTGTGGGGAGCGACATTATGGCGATCGAACAAGAACCGGCCGGGGCGATGACTCTGGTCGATCTGGTGTTTCAGGCGGCCGATTTCCTGTGGGGTGGATATTGGGGCGACGAGCAGATCGTGCCCATGGGACCCATGGTGGTGGTCCTGCTCGGGATCGGCCTGTTCCTGATGATCCGCCTGGGCTTCCGCCCGGTGCGCACGCTGGGCGGGGCGTTCTCCCGGCTTTGGAGCGGACGCAAGGGCGATGCAAGCTCGGGCGATATCACGCCTTGGCAGGCGCTCTCCACCGCGCTCTCCGGCCAGGTCGGCACCGGCAACCTCGCCGGTGTGGCCACCGCCATCTCTCTGGGCGGGCCCGGCGCGATCTTCTGGATGTGGATCACCGCCCTGTTCGGCATGGCGCTGTCCTACGCCGAGGGCTCGCTGGCGGTGCGCTTCCGTGAAAAGCACGCCGACGGCCACTTCCACGGCGGGCCGATGTACTACATCAAGAACGGCCTGGGCAAAGGCTGGGGCTGGCTGGCGGTGGTGTTCTGCATCGGCGCGCTGTTCTCCGCGCTCGCCACCGGCAACATGATCCAGTCCAACTCCATCACGAACGGGGTTCAGACCGGCACCGAAAACAATATCGCGCGCATCCTGCCCTGCCAGCTTCTGCAGCCCACGGCCAATATCGGCATGTCGGCCTGCGAAGCCCGGCGCATCCTGGACGCCGGCGGCGTGATCGAGCTGGACGCCAGCGGGCGCGCCCGCGGCGCCCGTGCCGCCGCCGCCGCCGATGCGGCGGAAGCCGCCGCTGCCGCCGCAGCCGCCGAAACCGGCCAGGTGATCGATCCGGAAGAAGCGCTCGACGCCGAAGCCGCCCCCGGCGCTCTGACCGCCGAGACGCTGCGCCTGGTGGTCGCCGCCTGGATTCCCGGCGCTCTGCTCGCCTTCTTCGTCTTCCTGGTGATCATTGGCGGCATCAAATCCATCGGCCGGGTCGCCGGGATCATGGTGCCGTTCATGGCGGCGGCCTATGTGCTGGTCGCGGCCTTCGTGCTGATCCTGCATTTTGACAAGGTGCCGGGCGCCTTCATGCAGATCTTCGAATACGCCTTCGGGTTCGGACCCGCCGTGGGCGGTCTGGCAGGCTATGCCGTGATGGAGGCGGTGCGCTTCGGCGTCGCCCGCGGCCTGTTCTCCAACGAGGCCGGCCAGGGCTCCCTGCCCATCGCCCACGCCGCCGCCCAGACTAAAAACCCGATCCGTCAGGGTGAAATGGCGATGCTGGGCACCTTCATCGACACCATCATCATCTGCACCATGACGGCGCTGGTGATCCTGGTGGTCGCCGGACAATATCCAACCGAGGGCGGCGGCTTTGTCGAATACGCCTGGATGTCCATCGGCGAGCTGCAGGATGTCGGCATCACCTCCGCCGCCTTCGGCCAGGGCTTGCCATTGGTCGGCGGGTGGGTGATCGGTCTGGCGCTGGCGCTGTTCGCCTTCACCACGCTGATCGGCTGGTCCTATTACGCCGAGCAGTCGGCCACCTATCTGGTGGGCGACTGGGCCGCCAAGCCGTTCCGCTTCGTGTGGGTGGCCATGGTGTTCACCGGCGCGATCCAGGCCAATGACTTTGTCTGGCGCCTGGGCGATATCGCCAACTCGGCCATGGCCCTGCCCAACCTTCTGGCGCTGCTGCTTCTGTCGGGCATGGTGGTGAAATACACCCGCGACTTCGACAAGAACGGCGTGATCCCGCCTGCCTGGAACGGGGCCGAGCCGACCTATGTGGACGCGCCGCCGCCGTCGGACGACAGTCCGGCGCCGGATTCTGACGGCGCCAAAAGCGGCGGCTGACGCCGTCCGCCTCAGCCTTGACTGACCAGCCCGGGCGCGCCCCCGCCGCCGGGGGGGGGGGGCGGTGGGGGGGGGG